>JBEHXY010000303.1:0-5234 GCA_048498455.1 Planctomycetota bacterium
TAGAGAACGGGATTCGTGAAGTCGTAGTCGGGCCCGTTGCGGCGGTACTCGTGGTCGTCAATGAGCGAGCGCCGCGTGCGGTCGCGGTAGGCCACGATGGCCGCCGCAAAGTTGCGGGCCACCGCCGCATCCGCGGTGATGGTGCGCATGAACGCACAGAGCACCTGCGGCGTGGCGGTGTTCACGTTGATGCGGCCGGGGATGCGGTTCACGTTCATCACGTTGAACCCTTCGTAGGCGGGGGTGGTGGTGATGCAGCGGAGGAGCAGCTGGGCGCGGGGATCGGCGAGGAAGTCGAAGCGCACCTTCGCTTCCTGCGGGAAGTAGGAGCGTCCCCCCTTGGTGAAGAGCATCGTGCGGTCAACCAGCAGGTCGGGAATGGTCACCGGTCCGGAGGAGGATATGCGCGGGGCGATGCGCGAGATGTATTCCAGCTGGCCGATGTTGCGGTTCACGAAGGGCTCGCGGAACTGCTCGGGCTGGTAGTTGAAGGTGTCGATGGCACGGTCGGGCAGGTAGGGGCCGAAAAGATCCGGGTCGTTCACGGAGACGTTGTTGGGGCGGTCGAGCGAGGGCTCGGGCATGGACAGGGTGGTGACCGGGCAGGCCGCGAGCCAGCCGTCGATGGCCCCGACCTTGGGCTGGGTCTGCGTGGGCACGCTGGTGAGGTTGTTGCGCTGGAACGAAAGGGTGACGGTGTCGGTGCCGGGGGCAAGGGTGGGCGGCGGCGTCGGCCAGACCATGCGGTCGATGACGATCCACTGGCGCTCGCCGCGATTGTCGATGTAAGGACGCTCCAGGTAGACCGGCTGTCCCACCGGGTTGATGGTGCTGTTTTTGACGGTGCGGATGCGCGAGGAAAGCCCGCGGAAGCCGTCGGCGTCGGGCGAGAGGTTGACCGTCAGGAGGCCCGGGTGCTCGGCGTCGGTGGCGGCGGGAACCTCGCGCGGAGCGCGCTGATCCCCAAACACAAACCAGGGATCATTGCCCACCCGCAGGCGCCATCCGCGGATGTTCAGCGGCGCCGAGGTGTAGGGGTTGAGGAGCTCGATGGCGAAATCCAGCGCCGTGGGACTGTCGTTCTGGCTGGAGGGCGGCTGCAGGATGATCGCCAGCTCGTTGAGAAACGGCTGCGCCACGTAGGGCACGTAGACATCGCTGGGCGGGGAGGCGCTGGTGGGCGTGGGGCATTTGTTGTAGGGGATCTGGCATTCGGGGGTGTAGAAGAGCTGCATCGAGCGCCGCGAGGTGCCGTCGGAGCGGACGTAATACCAGTTGGGCCCGTCGCGCACGATCGCCAGGTTGGGGTTGCCGGTTTCCTGGTAGTCGGCGTTGATGGCGTAGGAGAGAGCTTCGTCGTCGGTGTAGCCCAGGTGCACCATCAGGTTGGCCATCACGATGAAGTGGAGGCTGCCGCTGTCGTAGCGGGGATCGTGCACCGTCAACGGAGGCCCGCCGCCATAGCCGGAGACGGCGGTGAGCATGTAGTAACAGGGCTTGGGCGCCGGGAAAAGGATCGGGGGCCAGGTGAGCAGGGAGAATCGCGAATTGAGTACTTCCGGGAACTGCCGATCCCAGGAATAGGTGGTGTAATAATTGCGGTTGGGATGGGAAACGTCGACGGGGGAAAGCGTTCGCGGCCAGGCGAGGTCGGGGCGGCTGCGATAGCCGGTGCCGGCGCCGCCATAAGCGCGCAACTCGAGTTCGTCACTGAAATCGAAAAACTGCGCCAGCGGCTGGTTGGTCCGCGGCGGAACGAGCTGTGGCGAGGCCCGATAGTCATAGCCGGCGTGCAGCAAGCGGAACGCGCGGGTCTGCCACTCCAGCGGGGAGTGAAATTCCTGCGCCGCGATCAGCCCCTTGCGGGCGTTGTGGAGGGCAGACCCGGAGTCGTGGTCGAAGATTTCGGGATTGTCCAGCGGCACCGACGTGGCCGCGACGCCGTCGGGATCCGGCGCGATGGCCGCCGCGTTGACGTAGCCGGTGTTCAGGTTGGCCATCCCGTTGGTGTCTTTCATGCGGAACGCGAAGCGGTAGCGTGTGCCCGAGGCGGAGGAGAAGCTCAGCATGTGCCAGCTCGCGTCCATGTAGGCCACCGCGGTGGTGTCGCCGAGGCCCGGGGTGGAGGTGGTGATCGGCGTATAGGAAAGGGTGTTGCGGCCGACGGAAGGGTTGAAGCGGGCGGGGGCGAGGAAGGACATGTCGGTGTGATCGGGCACGCCGTAAAGAATGTCTTTGACGAGGTAGGGCTGGTCGTTGGTGCCGGCGAGATTGTTGGCCAGGTCGACGCTGGCGCCGAAGTTGAACCATCGGTTGAGCAGCGGGCGCTCGGGGTAGTCATACCAGCGGGCGGCGGGGCTGCCGATGGCCGGCCGGTAATTCGCGGTAATGGGGGCCCAGTCGATGGTGTTTCCCGGAGGCGGTCCGTGGGAGGCGAAATCGGGGTTGTGCGTGTTGAGGCAGCGGTACAGGCGGAAGTCGGGCCCCATGACGATTTCGCCTTCAAAGGCGACGCGGCGGGTCTCGCCCTGCTGCGTGGTCAGGTCGCCGGGGTCGAACCGCGTGTAGGTGGTTTGTCCGCGGCCGGAGGGATCGCCCGGCTTCCAGGGCGGCGGGATATACATCATCTTGCCGGTGTAGCCGCCCAGGGAATCGTCGTAGAGCCGCTCCTGGATCTGGGCCAGCACGGCATCGCGCGCGAGGTCGAAGTTGATGGCTTCGTCGATGGCCAGGGAACTCTGGCGCTCCGTGCGCGCCACGACCAGGTAGACCGTCGCCAGGACCGCCAGCAGCGCCAGCACGGCGATGATGAGGATCATCGCGGAGCCTTTACGGGTGCCGGGAGCCGGCTGAATCATAAGCGCCTCGAGTGGTCAGCGGAGCTTGACGATTTGCTGGAACACGCGGCCGCCGACCAGGCGGTGCGTGGGGTCGGCCACGCGCATCGTGATGCGCAGGGCCGGGGGAAAATCGGTGGGACCGGTCGACACCCTGTCGGCCACACCCGCGGCGGAGAACACCATCACGCGGTCGCCGGTGGCTTCATCGAGGTTGCCTTCGCCCTCGTCGTCGCCAGAGTGCGCCGGGGTCGCGGCGCTGTCGACGGCGAACGAAGAAACCCCCGGCAGGAAAATAGAGCCCATGCGGGTGACACCGTTGCGTATCGAGGGGGCATTGTTCCAGCGCACGTCGGTGTCCCAGGGATCCACGAGCGTCTTGAAGCGAAAGCAGAACGACAGTTCCGTCAGGGGCGGCGGCAGCGCCGGCTGGGGCTGGACGGAGCGGGCCATGGGATCGTGGAACAGGCTCAACTGGATGCGCTCCATGATCTGCGCCGGGGTGACACAGGCCAGCGAGACCCGCGACGAGGTGATCTGCGCCGGCTTGCTTTCGCCGACGTCGATGGGCGGCGTGAAGAGCGACGGCATCGGGTAGGCCGGATAGGGCATCGTGCCGATGAGTACCTGGTTGGTGCTCAGCCGATTGGGGGCAACCAGCAGCGTGGCGTGGCGCCCGAGGATGAAGTCGTTGACCGTGCGGCCCGACGGCACGATGTCATAAGGCCGGCCGGGATGGAGCCCCACCGGCGCCGTGCCTTGGTCCGCCACCGGGTAGGTGTTTGCCAGGGGATTGTTGACGCCCTCGACGACCAGGTGGCCGTACCAGATCAGGGCGGCGTGCGCGGTCTGTTCGCCCAGCGGCGAGATCTCCTGGCCGGTGACGCGGTAGGGAAAGTTGCCGTGGGCGATGAAGGCGACCTGGTCGACGCGCATGGTGGGGGCGCCGGGCTTGGCGTCAACGGGCGGCGGGACGGCGCGGTGGCGGATGATGAGGAAGGTGCTGGTGTCCAGGCCGGCGAAGTCACGGGCGATCTGGTCCTGGGCGGCGCGCACGTTGGAGAGCAGTTCCAGGTTGGCTTCCGAAACGCCGACGGCCCGGGTGGTGGTGCGAAAGATCAGCGCGATGCCGAAGATCAGCGCCACGAAGATAATGACCGTCACCAGCAGCTCCACCAGGGTGAAGGAGCGTGCGGGACGCGTGGGGAAGTTGGCGGCGGGCAGGGGCATGCGGCCATCGCTTTTTTTAGAACGTCACGATCGTGTGATACACGTACACCAGGGGGCTGACGTTGGTGCCCTGGGCAGGGGGCGCGTAGAAGACCGGTTCGAAATCCGCGCCCACGTGGGCGAGCGGGGTGTTGGCCGTGGCGGTGCCGGGCTCGGTGCCCAGACGCTGGCGGAAAGCCGTACCGGAACGCGCCCCGATGCCGTACTCGCCCAGCGGCGGAAAAACCCGCGGATCGTAGGGGGGCTCTCCCGGCGGCGGCACTTCCGCGCCGGTGCGATAGGGCCCGAGCCAGAGGTTGGGCAGGTCCGGGCCGCCGATGAGCTGGTAGCCCTTGGGCGCGCCGGTAACCGGTCGCTGCGAGGTTTCGCCTTTTTTGAACACCAGGATGAACAGATCGTACGCGCCCAGTGGCTCGGAGGGATGCTGCCGCACGAGCGCCTGCCAGAAGTAAAGGCAGTTCTGGTAGTGGCGCTGATCGGTCGGGATGGGGTGGTCGTCGCCGTAGTTGTAGGCGTGGTCGAGGGCGCTGAGCTGGGCGCTCTGAGGCAGGAGCGAGAGGTCTTGGGTGACGGGGAAGAAATCGGTGGGACGCATGCGGGTCTGGATCATCGCCACGGCGTTCCGGGCGATGGACTGGGCGACGGTGTGTTCGGTGGCCTGGCGCGTCCAGTCGCCGGCGATCGGGAAGACGGTGGCGAGGATGACGATGCCGATGGTGAGGATGAACAGCGCCATGAGGATTTCGAGGAGGGAAAACCCGCGCGCCCGGCGAGGGGAAGGAAGGGCGCAGGTTGCAGGCGAGGCCACCACGCAATCACCATTGCAAGAGTTCGGCAGGCGCCGGCAGGGACGGATGGCCAAGCTGTGAGAGGTTGGGAAAAAAATCCATCTCCGCGCTGGGTGATTATACCGACAGCGCAACATTCTCGGCGTTAGAAAAAAAAACCGCCCCCGAATGCTCGGAGGCGGTTTGGGTTGTGAGGGAAGGACCTGCCGTAAGGTCCCGGCGCTTCCGGGACATCTCCCCTCAGGTAGGACGAACAAATTATTGCGGCAGGTCCTTAATCGCGACGACCCGTGGCAGCGTGAACTTGGGATCGCTGCGGTCGTAATTGCTGAAGGAACGGTCGATGATGGCCACCCAGCGACGCTGGGCGATGCGGAGG
>JBEHXY010000304.1:0-5222 GCA_048498455.1 Planctomycetota bacterium
CGCGGAGACACGGAGGACGACGACGGGCGACGACGGCGGGGAGGTTTGGCATGAAGGTGCGAAGGGGGCAAGGGGCACGGAGGACGGGGGGTTATTGGGGTGGGGCGGGGGGTATATTTTTTTGTGAATACGGATGGGTTTTGCTTTCGGGGAGGGGGGGTGATTGCATACACTTGGCTCCTTGCGACATTTTTTGTGAACAGGGGTGCGGTTTTGGTGTGATGGAAAGGGGGGCGGCACGCTGAAGTGTGAACTCCAGACAGAGGTGAATGATGGCGCCACCCAGTATGGCCACGAATATTCAGGGCGGGGACCTGGCAACGATGTTGCAGCAGGCGGTGAGCGCGCTGGGGAAGGTGATTGAGGGGAAGCCGACGAGCGACCGGCTGCTGGCGGAGACGGTGCGGTTGAGCGGGCAGGCGCTGGGGGCCGGGGGCGCGGGGGTGTGGGTGACGGAGATACCGGAGAAGCCGGAGCTGATCCTGGAGCATCAACTGACGCCGCTGGGGCTGATGGCGGAGGGGGAGGTGACGGCGGGGGTGGTGAGCGGGGTTCGGCGATGTGCGCGGGAAGGGAAGCCGCTGATTGTGCCGGCGTTTTTCATGGAGACGGACGGGGCGGACGCGCCGGTGAACCCGTCGTCGATGGAGCTGCTGTTCGTGCCGATGAAGCTGCACGGGAAGGTGGCGATGGTGCTGGTGATGGCGGTACCGCCGCCGCCGGTGACGGACGGGAGCGTGCACCGGACGTACCTGAGTTTTCTGGCGCGGATGGTGGGGGCGGTGGAGCAGACGCTGACGGAGCGTCATTTGAATTTGATGGAGAAGGACCGGGGGACGAGCAACAAGCTGGTGCGGTTCACGGATGAGATTCACAAGCACCTGTTTCTGGGCCAGGTGACGGTGGACATCGCGAACCTGGCGCGGGACGTGCTGAGCGCGGACCGGGTGACGGTAGAGGCGTATCCGCGGGTGCGCAAGCGGGTGCTGGCGGTGTCGAACGTCGACGAGCCGAACAAGCGGGCGAACCTGTTCCAGGTGCAGCGGCTGATATTTGATTACGTGCGGGACCGGCACGTGTCGGTGGCGCTGGACCGGGAAGCGGTGAAGCAGCTGGTGAGCGATCCGGATCTCCAGGACGCGGCGTCGGCGTATTTTGCGGCGAGCAATTTCGAGGCATTCCTGGCGGCGCCGATCAAGGGGGACGCGCCGACGGACCCGGTGCTGGGGGTGATTTTCGCGGAGTACACGACGAGCGAGGCGGCGCAGGAGCAGCAGACGCTGCTGGCGGACGTGGCGCGGCTGAGCGTGGCGAGCGTGGCCAACGGGATCGAGGTGGAATCGGTTCCGCTGATGAAGGCGTTTCATGCGGTGCGGGACTTGTGGCGGAAGCCGGCGAGCCCGCGGCGGACGGTGGGGCTGGTGCTGGCGGGGCTGGTGCTGATCACGATCGCGATCATCGGGGTGATCCCGATGGATTTTTCGATCAAGGCGGACTGCCAGATACGCCCGAGCGCGCAGCTGTCGATCGTGGCGCCGATGGAGGGGCGGATCCAGGAGGTGTACGTGCGGGCGGGGGAGCATGTGTATCCGCAGAAGCGTGTGGCGGACCTTGGGGACCTGGCGAAGCCGCTGGTGCTGTTTGACGACACGGAGCTGCGGGCGCAGCGTGCGGAGGCGGCGGCGCGTTTCAACGAGCTCGACGCGCAGGTGCAGGACGCCAAGACGCGTGGGGACCTGACGAAGATCGGCACGCTGCAGGAGCAGGTGAAGCAGGTGCGCAGCAAGGTGGATCTGCTGGATTACCAGATTCGGCAGTGCACGGTGTGGAGCCCGATCGAAGGGGTGGTGCTGACGGAGAACGTGGAGCGGAAGCAGTACAGCACGCAGAAGGCGAGCGAGCCGCTGATGGAAGTGGCGAGCTTTTCGGATTGGGAGCTGGTGGTGGACGTGCCGGAGAGCGAGGCGGCGACGGTTCGCGGGGCGCTGGAGAAGAGCGCGCGGCTGGCGGCGGCGGCGAACGTCCCGGACGAGGGGATCGACGTGGATTACATTCTGACGCCGCTGCCGGACGTGAAGTACTCGGTGCACGCCAAGGGGGTGGCGGCGCTGTTGCCGGCGTCGACGCAGAACAAGAACGCGAACGTGTTCCGGCTGCAGGTGAAGCTGGATCCGGCGAGTTTGCCGCCGGGGTTTGCGATGAGCGGGGTGACGGGGCGTGCGAAGGTGCACGTGGGTCACAAGCCGCTGGCGACGCAGTGGACGCGCGGGGCGATGCGGCTGCTGAAGATGACGCTGTTCTTTTGAGAAGCAAGAAGCAAGAAGCAGGAATCGGGAAGCAAGAGGCAAGAAGTTAGACGCGAGAAGTTGGGTTTATGCATCGGGAAGAGAATCGGGATTATCGGGTGGCGGTGGGAGCGGAGCCGGCGGATCGGCCGATCTCGCCGCTGCGCGCCGACATGATCGTGAGCCCGCAGCTGTTTTACGGGCAGTTGTGCTTCGTGATGAAGGATCCGGTGACGCTGCGGTATTTCCGGTTGCAGCCGGTCGAGCATTTCCTGGTGACGCAGTTTGACGGGCAGAAGACGGCGCGGGACCTGCTGGGGCTGATCCAGCAGCAGTTTCCGGAGAGCAGCCTGACGGTGCAGGACGTGCTGCGGTTCGTGGGGATGCTGCACGAGAGCCACCTGCTGGTGGGCGAGGGGCTGGGGCATGCGGAGTGGCTGACGAAGCGGCGGGTGGCGGCGAAGCGCAAGAAGTGGATGGAGCTGGCGCAGAACTTCCTGTTCTTCAAGGTGCCGGTGTTTCATCCGGACCGGCTGCTGGGGTTCCTGGACGACACGGTGGGGCGGGTGCTGTTCAACCCAATCGCGGGGATTGCGGCGCTGGGGCTGGTGCTGATCGCACTTTGGAACGTGCTGATGAGCACGGACCGGCTGGCGAACCTGCCTTACAATCTTTTGAGCTGGCAGAACCTGCTGATCCTGTATGGCGTGTTCGTGTGCACGAAGGTGTTTCACGAGTTCGGGCACGGGATGGCGGCGAAGCATTTCGGGGGGGAAGTGTCGAGCATGGGGGTGATGCTGTTCATCATCACGCCGAGCTTTTACTGCGACACGAGCGACGCGTGGATGATTCCGTCGCGCGCGGCGCGGCTGTGGATCAACGCGGGGGGCGTGGTGGTGGAGCTGGTGATCGCGGCGCTGGCGACCTTCGTGTGGCTGTACACGCCGACGGATGGGGTGATCAACCAGATCGCGCTCAACACGATGATTTCGTGTTCGGTGGCGACGCTGTTTTTCAACGCCAACCCCCTGCTGCGATATGACGGGTATTACTTCCTGGCGGACCTGCTGGAAATTCCGAACCTGATGACGAAGGGGCGTCAGCTGGTGGGGTATCACCTGCAGAAGCGGGTGTTAAACCTGAAGCCGACGGCGCCGCCGGATCATGGGCGCACCGGGTGGCTGGTGACCTATGCGGTGGCGAGCTCGATCTACCGGTGGACGGTGGTGTTCGGGATCATCAGCCTGCTGTATTTCTTTTTCTCGCAGTTCGGCCTGGCGCCGTTCGGGATCATGCTGGCGGTGCTGTACGTGGTGCTGACGGTGCTGTGGCCGATGTTCAAGACGATGGGCTTCGTGTGGAAGCAGCGGTGGGATGTGGGGAAGCGGCTGGTGTACATGGGAGGCGCGGCGGCGGTGGCGGCGGGGGTGCTGGGGATCGTGGCGCTGCTGCCGTGGAAGCACACGATCCGCGAGCCGCTGGTGGTGCTGAGCGCCAGCGACGAGGCGGTGTTCGTGCGGACGCCGGGGTACGTGGAGAAGGTGGTGCGGGACTCGGGCGAGGCGGTGAAGGCGGGGGATGTGATCATGACGCTGAGCGATCCGTCGCTGGAAACGATGATGGGGGAGGCGACCAGCCAGTTGGAAGCGGAGCGGATGAAGGCGAACGAGGCGTTCGCGGGGAACAAGCCGTCGGAGATCACGGCGGCGACGGATGCGATCAACGCGTATCAGCAGCGGATCGATGCGATCAAGACGCGGATCACGAACCTGACGCTGCGGGCGCCGGTGGATGGGGTGGTGGTGCGGGACACGTCGCTGCGGAGCATCGTGGGGAACTTCGTGATGCCGGGGGTGACGGTGTGCCGGGTGATCCGTACGGACAAGCTGCAGGCGCGGATCAGCCTGCCGCAGGCGCAGGCGGCGCTGGTGAAGGCGGGGATGCCGGTGAAGGTGCGGCTGTGGTCGAATCCGAGTTTGCCGATCCAGAGCTATGTGTCGCGGGTGAGTTCGACGGTTTCGGACCAGCTGCTGCATCCGGCGCTGGGAAGCGAGGTAAAGGGGGACGTGGACGTGAAGGCGGACGAGAAGGGGCAGGTGAAATCGACGAACCGGCGGAGCACGGTGTTCGTGAACCTGCCGAGCGATACGGGGTTCCTGGCGGATGGGATGACGGGCCGCGGGGAGATCGTGGTGGAGCGTTCGACGAACGTGGCGCAGCGCGTGTGGCGGGCGATCTTGGATTCGACGACGCCGGACTTGCGGTTGTGAGGACGAATCCGGAACGACGGAAACATGACGGCACGAAGGCACGCGAAGAGCGACGGAATTCAGGGTTCTTTTGAGGTGTCGGCGAGGGATTGGAGGTTGATGGGGGACATTTTGCGACCGGCCCAGGTGTTGCCGCCGCGGTAGTGGTCGAGGATGGAGTTGAGGAAGATGGCGAGGTAGAAGGCGAAGCCGGGGGCGAGGGCGAGGGCGGTGCGGGCGGGGAAATGGAGGAGGCGGGTGGTGCGAAGGGCGGCGAGGAATTGCGCGATGGCGGCGAGCAGCGAGAGGGCGAGCGTGATGGTGGCGAGCGGGGAACGTTGCGCGATGCACTGGAGCAGGGCGAGGAGGGGGTAGAGCGGGACGAGGGCGCCGACGAAGAGCAGGAAGGCGGTGATGGGGAGGATGGCGAGCGGGTTGTAGTTGGCGCCGGCGTAGGCGTTTTTCTTGAGGCCGTTGAAGGTGTCGCGGGCGCCTTCGTACATGCGGGCGGTGAAAAGGTCGTGGGTGGCGGCGGTGTAGACGCGTTTGCCGGCGGACTTGGCACGCTGGCCAAAGGCGATGTCTTCGATGACCTGTCCGCGGACGCCGGCGTGTCCGCCGAGGTCGCGGTAGACGGCGCCTTGGATGAGGAAGAATCCGCCGGCGACGAGGGCGCGGGGGTCCTTGG
>JBEHXY010000305.1:0-5215 GCA_048498455.1 Planctomycetota bacterium
TTGTCGAGCTCGCTGAACACCTGCGCGCTGCCGCCAAACGCCGCCGCCTTCTCCAGCATCGCCAGCGCCTTCTCCCGGTTCGGCTTCGCCTGCCGCGTGTACACCAGCGCCAAGTTGCGATACACCACCGGAAAATCCGCGTTCAACGCCGCCGACTTCTCCCACAGCCCAATCGCCCGCTCCGGCTGCGAATCAAACAGCAGATTCCCCAGGAAATAAGGCGCATGCGAATCATTAGGATTCGCCGCCATCGCTCCCTCGAACACCGGAATCATTTCCATCTGGAACGGAAACGCATAATCCACCGGCGCCTTCGCCGCCGCCGCAAACGCCTCCGCCGCCTCCGCCGGCCGGTCCGTCTGCTGCGCGATGTAACCGAGGTAATAGTCCGCCAGCGCCGCACGATTCGTCGGCGAACCCGCCGCGGCCACCGATGACGAAGCCGTCGCCCGCGCCGCGGCCGCCGCATCCTCCCATAGCCCCGCATTCAGGTAATCCGCGACCACCTCCAGCCCCGTGTCCGGATGCTCCTTCAGCGTGGCCGCCAGCCGCGTCAGCTCCCCGCGATCATTCGTCGCCTGCAGCGACTCCACCGCCGCCTGCACGTTCAGCGGATCAATCTTGCGAATCGCGGCGACCGTCGCGATCGCCTCCTCCTTCCGTCCCAGGTGCCGCAGAATCGCCGCCTTCAATCCCAGCGCCCGCACGTTGTCCGCATTCGCGGCCAGCGCCTCGTTCGCATAATCCAGGGCCGCCCCACCATCACCGCGGGCACACGCGATCTCCGCCATTTCAAAATACCCCTGCCCCTTCCACGCCCCGCCCCACGTCGCCTTCGAAAACTGCGGAAACGCCTCCTCGATCTTCCCCTGCATCTTCAGCGCCAGCCCCAGGTAATACAGGCACTCCGTGTCCTTCGGCGTCGTGTAGCGATCCGTCGCCCGCTCCGCCGCCTTGCGCAAATGCGCCTCCGCCTCCGCAAACCGCCCGCCCCGAATGCACTCGATCCCCAGCGCCGTGTTCACCCGAATGTCCCCCGGATCACGCTTCAGCGCCTCCTGCCAATAGGGATCCACGCGCGCCATCCCCGACGGCTGTAACAGATCCGCGCTCGCCCCCGGTGCCCGGAACTGATCGTTCCGCAGCCCCGCCAGGTACAGCTCCTCGTTCGTCTTCATGTCCGCCGGCGCAGGAAACGGCGTCACCGCCGCCGGCAGCGCCTCCGGCTCCAGCTTCACCGGCGTATACGCCACCAGCTCCCGCCCCTCCGCCGAAAGCACCGCCCGCAAATCATGCGCATCCGCCCCCGCCGGCAGCGCCACCTCCTTCACGTACGGCTTGCCCGGATCAATCGCCACCGTCTCCGTCAGCAGCGGCTGCCCCTTGAGCATCAGCGCCACCACTGCCTGCGGATGCCGCTCCGTCGCATAGAAACCCACCGTCGCCTTCCCCTCCTTCACCTCAAGGTTCACCGCCCCCTCCCTGTTCGCGTTCTTCGCCCCGTCGATGTCGCGGAACGGATACCAGTACTGCGTCCACTGCCGCGTCTCATACGGCGCCAGCCACGAATAATCCGGCTGGTTGTCCGAATACGCCCCCACCATCAATTCAATGTACGGCCCATCCGCATCCGTCAGCAGCGTGTCCTGCGTGTGCCCCTGCGGACTGTTCCCCCATGTCCAGAATTTTTTCCCCGGCACCACGTTGTGATCCGCGATCGCCATCGTCCCCGCACGCTTCCCGTGGTCATACCCCGCCAGAAAATCATCCGTAAAATTCCACGCGAACATCGACATCGACCCGTAATGGTTCTTGTACCAGCTCGCATCCACCCCCTGCCCGAAGTCCGCGTTGTTGAACCGCCCCGTCGCCAGCGGCCACGTCGTGAACTGGTTCTTCCCGTGATACGTCACGTGCTGCGTGCTCGGCGGAAAAATCACCTGGTAGTTGTCGTTGACGCTCACCGCCACATTCGAAAAACACAGCATCGACACCGGCAGCGGCGTGCGGTTCACCATCCGGAACGACGCCTCCAGGTACGCCTTCCCCGGGTGCAGCGTCACCCCCACCGTCCACCGCGTCCGATCCCGCAGCTCCAGTTCCCCCACCCAGCACGTCTTGCTCCCATCCGCATGACTCTCCGTCGTGTACTGCATCGGCAGAAAACTCGTCGCCCGGTGATGGTGCGGAATGTCCCACTCCACCCCGCCCGAAATCCACGCCCCAAGCAAACTGATCAACGCCGGCTTGATCACGTGCTGCTTGTAAAAAAAGTCGTACCCGTTCGTCTTGTCCACCGCCTCGAAAATCTTCCCGCCGCTCTCCGGCAGAATCCCCACCTTGATGTACTCGTTCTCCAAATACACCATCTTGTACGGCTTGTCCGCCTTCTCGCTGGTGAGGTTGTCATACGCCGGATAGGGATAAATCCGGTGCTGCGCCCCCTGCGAATTCCCGCCAAAATAAAACTGCGGGTTCGGCTCCGGCGGCCCAATCAAATACGTCGGTATCGTCACCTGCTGCTCCGTCAGCGTCACCGCGTCCGCCGCGCGCAGCACGGAAGTCACCGACAGCGACAACAAACAGGCGACCACCGCCCCCGGCAATTTCCGTTGCAAGGTCCGTCGCATCTCGCATCTCCAATCAGTGCGCCGCCGCGCCATGCGTGCCCGGCGCGGGATAATTCTTCGAAGCATCATCGATCACCAGCACCCAGTCATTCTCCTCCGCCGGCACTCCCATGTCTGGGATTTCAAAATCGCGGCCGCTGGAGGGGCTGTTATCAAACTTGATAGCTTCCACCACCTCCCCTTTCCGCGGGTTGTACCACCATGCCGTCAACTTCTTCCCGCTCACCTTGGAACTCATCACTTCCACCTTCTTCGTCCCCACCGGCAGATACACAAACGCCCAGCTCGAATCCCCGCCGCGAATCGCCTCCACCCGCTCCACCGCGCGAGTGCTCACCTCGCCCACGATCAGCGACTGATCCGGCACGCGCCCCACCAGCGGCCGCGACTCCATCAAGTACCGCACATACTGAATCTGCCCGGACGCCGGCAGCTTCAACGCCTCCTTCCAATCCATGTTCGCATGCCATCCCGCCACCGGACCCGCGCCGGGATTCGCCGGATGATAAAACTCATACACCTCCCCGTTCCCATACGTGTGCCCCGCCGCTCCGGCAAACACCGCCAGGTACGCCGACCGCCGCACGTCCACCGCCGCAATCCGCTTCGCCTCCGGATTGTCCCGCACCAGCCGGTCCGTGATGTTCTCGTAGCCCGGCTCCATGTCCAGCGTCGGCTTCGTCGGCTTTTTGGCGAAATCATCCGCCACCAGCTGAAAATTCGTCGTGTTGATGAAGTGCCCCGACTGGATCGAATCAAAATCCAGCCACGACCGCTCCTGAAACCAGAAGCTCGACGATTGCCGCCCCGTCGGGTGATACGTGATCATGATCTTCTCGACCCCCGCCGCCTTCGCCCCCTCGACCAGCCCCGCCGCCTCCGCATCCACTAGCTTCTGAATGTTCGTCCCCGGCGCATCCCCGCCCAGCACCCAGAACACATTCTTCTTCGCATACCGCTGCGTCAGCACCCGGCACCAGTTCTTCATCTTCTCCGGGTTCTCCACCGTCTCCACGTTCTGCCCCCGGATGTTGTTCTTCGTCCAGAACGGCAGGATCGCCATGTACATCCCTCGCGCCGCCGCCTTGTCCACGATCGCATCGACGTTCTTGAAATACGCCTCGTTGATCTGCCCCGGATCCCCATTCACCCACGGCACCTGCCCATCCGGATTCGCCCGCGTGCGGTAATCCCACACCGCCACGCACCCTTGAATCACGTTGAACCCCTTCGCCGCTCGATCGTCCAGGTACAAATCCACATCCGCCGGCGAGGCATGGTTGAAGATGCACCACGCCGTGTCCCCCTGCCAGAAAAACGGCGTCCCGTCCGCCTTCACAAACGAATGCCCGTCCGCCGCAACCTTGATCGCCGGCAACGGATCCGCCGCCAGCGCCGAACTGCCCGCGTACGCCAACGCCAACACCGCCGCCCACGTCTGCATCTTCATGAAATCTCCTCCGGCACGTTCCCGCGCCGCTTACCTTTCCTGTTCGCGCTCCGGTTGCAGCGCGATATGCGTGGCGACCGACGGATCCTCATACACCAGCCGCCCGTCCACCACGTGCAACTCCACCACGTTGATCGCCTTCTCAGGCCTGCCGCCGCGCGCCGATTGCGTCGCCGGCGCCGTCGCTGCCGTCCGCGGATCAATCGCCCACGGAATGTTCTGCGTCCGCCCCGTCTGCCCCCCAAAATAAAACCACCACGCCCGCCCGCCGCTGATCACCACGTCCCCGTGATTGCCGATCAGCACCCCCTCCTGCGCCGTCCAATGCGTCAGATCATCCGAACGCCACACCCCCTGCCCCGACCACGTGTCCGCGATCAGCCAGTACGTCCCCTGCCAGTGGATCACCTTCGGCCCTTCGCCGTTGCGGTCCGTCACCGCGTTGCCCATCGCCGTCCACCTGTTCAAATCCGGGCTGTCCGCATACGAGAGCGCCATCGGCTTGCGCTCGTCCTTGTAAAACATCCGCCACCCGCCGCCGGGCTTCTCGATCACGCACGCATCGATCACCTTGTCCGAAGACAAGTCGCACGTCCCCACCGTGTCCCACGCCACACCATCCTTGCTCGTCAGGTGCACGATCTCCCGCGGATGGTTCCAGTCATTGAAAATCCCCGGCACGTACGACAAAAACATGTGGTACGTCCCCTTCACCCAGATCACCTCCGGCGCCCAGTAGGTGTAATCCGTGGGATGCTGATCCTGCCCATAAGAAATCTTCGCCTCGCCCACGTACGTCCACGTCGCCCCGCCGTCGCTGCTCGCCGCGATCCCGATCTTCGTGCCATGAATCAGCGCGATCCCCGCCCCCCGCCGCTGCGTGTAGTACATCAGCCAGCGCTTCGTTTCCGCGTTGTACGTCAGCACCGGATCCGTCGGATCGCCAAACACCGGATCGCGATACAGCGGCCGCGGCGCGATCTTGTCCGCCACTTTCCCCGCCGCCCCCTGCGTCGCCCGCTGCCCCTGCGTCGCCGTCTGCGCACACCCCGCCAGCAGCGCCGCCGCCACGCCCACAATGGCCGCCTTATGCATCATCACTTCGCTCCCTGTCCATTGCCCAGCCGCAAGTACA
>JBEHXY010000306.1:0-5196 GCA_048498455.1 Planctomycetota bacterium
GGGCGTCACGACAGACACCGCCCCGGAGAGTGGCGTGCCGGCTTATCAAACGAGCACCGAGGCGGCGCCGGCGGGTGTACCGGCGAGTTCGTGAGGCCAGGCAGGGGCGCGATGGAGGACATCCTCGTAGTAGGCGCGGAGGACTTCGGCGACGGACCAGGCCTGCGCGGGGCAACCGCGCGGGGTAAAGGGGGCATCGCCGTCGGCGATTTCGGAAATGGAACCGAGGCCGAACTTTTTGAGGTGGTCGTCGAAGGGGGTGAGGAAATGGGCGGCCTCGTGGCGGGCGGCGTCGTTGTTTCCGCGGACCTTGACGTAGGCCGAGACAAAGGGGCCGATGAGCCAGGGCCAGACGGTTCCCTGGTGATAGGCCATGTCGCGGTTGCGCTGATCGCCCTGGCAGCGTCCGTGGTACTGGGGCGAGCCGGGGGCGAGGGTGCGCATGCCCATGGGGGTGAGCAGGTGCTTCTGGCAGGCGGCGACGACGCCGATACGGGCTTCGGTGGTCAGCGGGGAGAAGGGGAGGCTGACGGCCATGAGCTGGTTGGGCCGGATGGAGCCATCGGCAAGGCCTTCATCGGAGATCACGTCGTTCAGGCACTTGGTGGTGACGTTGAAATAGGTTTGCTCAAAAACCTTGGCGACCTGGTCGGCGAGGTTGGCGAAGGTGGTGGCGCGGGAGGCGTCGTTGGCGTGGTGGGCGACGAGGGCCATGATGCGGAGGTTGGAGTACCAGAGGGCGTTGATCTCGACGGGCTTTCCGTGGCGCGGGGTGACGACCCAGTCGCCGATCTTGGCATCCATCCAGGTGGGCTGGTGGTTGCCATCGCCGGCGCGGATGAGGCCATCGGCGCCCATGCGGATGCCGAAGTCGGTGCCGTCGCGGTAGGATTCCATGATTTCGCAGAGCTTGGGATAGAGGTACTTGGTGAGGAAGGCGGCGTCCCCGGTGTAGCGCCAGTATTGGTAGGCGGCGTGGACGAACCAGAGGGAGGCGTCGACGGTGTTGTAGTCGGGGGTGAAGCTTTTGTCGGGGAAGCGGTTGGGCAGGAGGCCGCGGCGGAGGTGGTCGGCGAAGGTGGCGAGAATGTTGCGGGCGGCATCGAAGAGACCGGTGGTGAGGGTGAGGCCGGCGAGGGAAATGAAGGTGTCGCGGCCCCAGTCTTCGAACCAGGGATAGCCGGCGATGACGGAGGCGCCGGCGGTGGCGCTGGTGTGGGTTTTGGAAGTATCGGTGGCGGCGCGGCGCACGACGAACTGGTCCGCGGCCTGGGCGAGGCTGGCCAGGAACTGGTCGCGGGGATCGGTCTTGTGGAACGTGGTGGCGAGTTTCTCGTAGCGGGCGGCGGTCTGCGCGATGAGCTCCTCGGCCTTGTTCCAGGGAATGGGCCGGGTGGAGGCGATGAAGCCGACGGGCGTGTTGGGGGTGAGGGTGTATTCAAGGACCCCGGGCGTCCAGAGATCTTCGCGGTCGGGATAGCCGCGCTGGCGTTCGACGCGGTACGTGAAGTTGTACCACCAGCAGGCGTTGGTGGTGAAGCGGTCGGCGTTGTGGGAGACGTGAAGTTTGACGGGGCATTCGGGGGCCTGAAGGCTCAGGGAATTGTCGGCGTGGGTGTCGACGGTCCACCAGGGACGCTGGTGGAGGTTGATGGTGGCGTGGAAATCACGTCCGGCCAGCATGGGCTGGAGGAGCAGCTTGACGGGGGTGTTGCCGCTGCAGGAGACGAGGGTGTAGCGGACGATGACGGTGTCCTGTCCGTGGACGAGGGTGATGGATTTTTCGATGACGGCATCGCCGACCTGGAAGCGCCAGGTGGGGCCGTGGCCGAGCTCAAAGGAGATGAGGTTTTTGTAGCCCTGAGGGTGAATGATGTCGGAAAACTCATCGGTCGAGAGATCGTAGACCCCCCCACCGGCGGCGGGCGTCGCGGCGGTGCTGCCGAGGGCATCGGCGGCATTTCCGAGGATGACGGAATCCTCGACGCGGGAGAGGACGACGTAGCGCTGGACGGGGGGTTTGGCGGCGACGACGAGGTAGCCGTGGTATTTGCGCGAGTTGGCGCCGGCGACGGTGCCGGAGGCATATCCGCCGAGGCCGTTGGTGGAGAGCCACTCGGTGTAGATGGAGTTGTCGAAGTTGCGACAGGCTTCAGTGTCGAGGGAGATCGGCAAGGGGCACCTTTCGGGACGGGATAAAAGCACAAACGCCATGGGGTGCGTGTGAGCGAAGGGATTATCGCCCCGGCACAGCTATTCGCCAACAGCGTTCCGGATTTCGGCCAAGGGGAGTGCCATTGGATACGAGGGAAAGGGGCGGCGGGATGAAGGTGGTTCTTGCTTTCAGTCGATAAAACGTTATCCTGATGGGTTCCTCCCGGCTTGCCGTTGCTATGGCAGGGCGGGAAGAGCGACTTTCGCTACACACGGCGGCGCGATTGGGCGTGAGTGTTATCCGGATGTTCCGGACGCTTTGCTACCCCAGTGGACGCAGTCGAGACACGAGAGGACAGCCATGACGACGCTGAATCCCCCCACCGGGGCCCGGGCGGGCACGCCTGCTGGCCAAAACCCCAAAACCGAAAAATCCATCGCGGTGCGCACCGACCAGGTGGCGGACCTGCAGGTGATTGAGAAGAAGGTCGACGCCAACGGGCTGCCGATCCTCGGCGCCACGCCGGGCCTTTCGTCCCGATACGTGGGGAAGACGGGGTCGCAGATCCTGATCCAGATGCTGGCGGAGCATGGCGTGACGGATGCTTTCGGGTATCCGGGCGGCGCGATTCTGCCGACGTTTGACGCTCTTTACGACGCGAAGATTAACTTTGTGCTGGTGCGGCACGAGCAGGGCGCCGGCCACATGGCGGACGGCTATGCGCGGGCGACGGGCAAGCCGGGCGTCGTGATCGTGACGTCGGGTCCGGGGGCGACCAACACGGTGACGCCGCTGGCGACGGCTTATATGGACTCGATCCCGATGATCGTGTTCTCGGGGCAGGTGCGGACGTACATGATCGGGAACGATGCGTTCCAGGAAGCGGACGTGACGGGGATTGTGCGTCCGGTGACCAAGCGGGCGTACCTGGTGAAGTCGGTGAAGGACCTGCCGCGCATCATTAATGAGGCGTTTGTGGTCGCCACGACGGGGCGTCCGGGGCCGGTGCTGGTGGATTTGCCGGTGGACGTGACGACGACCAAGATTGAAGAGCCGGTGGATGACACGCCGTACCTGCCGGGCTACAAGCCGCGGGTGCTGGGGCACTCGAAGATGACCAAGGCGGCGGCGGACGTGATCAACGCGTCGAAGCGGCCGGTGTTGTACGTGGGCGGCGGGGCGGTTCTGGCGAACGCGTGGAAGGAGGTGCGGGAGCTGGCGGAAAAAGCCAATCTTCCCTGCACGACGACGCTGCTGGGGCTGGGGTCGTTTGATGAGCACAATCCGCGGAGCCTGCACATGCTGGGCATGCACGGCTCGGCGTATGCGAACTACGCGGTGCAGGAATCGGATTGCCTGATCGCGGTCGGGGCACGTTTTGACGACCGCGTGACGGGGAACCTGAAGTTCTTTGCACCCAAGGCGAAGATCATCCACGTGGACATCGATCCGTCGTCGATCTCGAAGAACGTGAAGGTGGATGTGCCGGTGGTGGGCGATGCGCGGCTCTGCCTGCAGGACATGATCGAGAACGTGCAGTACGTGGAGCGGAAGGAGTGGTTCGACCAGATCCATGCGTGGAAGGCCAAGTATCCGTTCGTTTACCGCGATGACACGGCGAACACGAAGCCGCAGGCGATCATTGAGGCGATCAACAAGGCGACGCAGGGGAAGGCGATTTTCGCCACGGGCGTCGGGCAGCACCAGATGTGGGCGGCGCAGTTCATCCGCTGGAGCCAGCCGCGATCGATGATTTCCTCGGGCGGGCTGGGGACGATGGGCTTTGGCGTGCCGGCGGCGATCGGGGCGCAGGTGGGGCGGCCGGGCGAACTGGTGATCGACCTGGATGGCGATGCCTCGTTCATCATGTTTCCGCAGGAGCTGGCGACGGCGGCGGAATACAAGATTCCGGTGAAGATCGCGATCCTCAACAACAACTTCCAGGGCATGGTGAAGCAGTGGCAGGAGCTCTTTTACAAGGGCCGCCTGAGCTACACGAAGATGCACAATCCGGACTTTGCGAAGCTGGCGGAAGGGTTTGGGGTCAAGGGCATCCGCTGCGATCGAAAAGAGGACGTGGACCGGGTGGTGCGGGAAATGATCGAGCATCCGGGCCCGTGCGTGGTGGACTTCCTGTGCGAGAAAGACGAGCACGTCTATCCGATGGTGGCCAGCGGCAAAGCGTTGCATGAAATGGAGTTGGGTGTTGTGGGCCAGACGGCCTCGCAGCCGGCTCCGCATCCCAATGCGGCGCGGGAGCTGGGCACCCTGGCCTGAGGGCCGGCTTCTTCTGAAGGTGACATGCGTCTTTTGTGGCGTCTGTCCCGTAGTATTCACCAGAAGAGGTGAAGACTATGACCAGACGCATCGGACTGTGGGTGGCTCTCGGCGTGATTGCGGCGGGCTTTGCCGGATGCAGTATTGATTTCGGCTCTCCCAACGACACGGCCAATGCCATGGAGCGAAGCCGCCTGAACCGGGCGGCGCTGACTCCCGACCAAATGCCTCCGGGCCTCGGGAATGATCTGCCGGCGCCGCCCCCGGTTGCCCCGGTAACCAACAAATAAGGCACGCGTGATTCGCGTGCCTCTCAAGGAGACTTTTGTGAGACACGTGATATCCGCCCTGGTGATGAACGAACCCGGCGTGCTGGCGCACGTGGCGGGGATGTTTTCGGCACGGGGCTTCAACATTGATTCGCTGGTGGTGGGACGCACGGAGGATCCGGCCCTGTCGCGGATGACGATCATCGTCAACGCGGACGAGCGGATCCTGGAGCAGGTGCGCAAGCAGCTGGCCAAGATCGTGACTGTGGTGCGGGTGCGCGACTACAAGGACCTGCCGTTTGTGGAGCGCGACCTAGCACTGATCAAGGTGGCGACGCCGCCGGGCAAGCGCAGCGAGGTGCTGGAACTGGTCAATATCTTCCGCGGGCGCGTGGTCGACGTGGGTCCCTCGACCCTGATGGTGGAGATCTCCGGCGAAGAGGAAAAGATCGACGCGTTTGTCGAGCAGCTCCGGCCCTATGGCATCAAGGAACT
>JBEHXY010000307.1:0-5178 GCA_048498455.1 Planctomycetota bacterium
GCTGCTGCAGACGAACATTCCGGCGGAGGTGATGAACGACATCAAGCTGCGGCGGCAGCTCATCAACGCGATCCTGGAGCGCGTGCCGACGGGGGCGGGACGCGGGCAGCGGTCGGCGAAGAGGTCGCGGCGCGTGGGAGAGGCGCTGGGCAAGGAACTGGCGGTGAACGGCGCTTCTGCGGAAGTATGCACGCAGCTTGGCATTCCACCGGAGTGGGCGAAACGGTGCGAGGATTCGCACCATGTGGGGCATGATGGCACGCCGGAGGCGCTGGCGAAGCGGCTGGAGGGGCTGCTGACCGCGGGCGTTCTCTCGAATTTCGGGGAGAAGATTGGACAGCTGGGATCCTATGGCGGCGGCAACCACTTCGGCGAGGCGGAGGCGGTGCATGTGCAGCCGGGGAAGGAGGCGGTGGCCAAGGCGTTCGGGCTACAGGATGGGAATATCGCGTTCCTTTCGCATTGCGGGTCGCGCGGGTTTGGATACCAGCTTGCAAACAACCAGTTCAAGAAGCTGCAGTCGCTGTTCGGGCAGTGGGGAACGCCTTTCCCGGCGAACGACAAGCAGCTCGTGTATGCGCCGCTGGGCACGCCGGAGGCGGACATGTACATCAACGACATGGCGCTGGGTGCGAACTTCGCGACGATCAACCACCTGCTGATCAACGCGCTGGTGCTCGATGCGTTTCAGGAAGTGATTCCGGGCACGACGGGCAACCTGGTGTATTTCATTTCGCACAACATCGCGCGGCTGGAGCCGGCGAAGGGCTCGCCGCTGGGAATGGCGTGGGTGCATCGCAAGGGGGCGACGCGGGCGTTTCCGGCGGGCCATCCGCAGCTCGCGCACACGCCTTTCGCCCAGACAGGCCATCCAATTCTGCTGCCGGGCAATCCGCAGGCGGGCAGCGCCGTGATGGTGGCGTCGGCAGGCGCGGAGAAGTCGGCGTACTCGGTGAACCACGGCGCGGGCCGCGTGAAAGGGCGCAAGGCGGCGATCCGCGAGTTCAACCAGAAGGAGATCGATCAGTCGTTCGACGATGCGGATATTCTGACGAACTGCCGGAACTATCCGAAGGACGAAGCGCCGGCGGCGTACAAGGATTTCAACGAGGTTCTCAAGAGCGTGGAATCGGCGGATCTGGCGCACGAGGTGGCGCGGCTGAAGGCGCGATTCGTGATCAAGGACAGCGACAAGGCGGACGATTGAGCCACGTATATTTAGCCGCGGCCCTCGGGGCCGCGGGAGCTTTCTTCATGAACGTCATTCGCTCACGCCCTGTATGTCGTCACGAACGACCACGTCTGCAGCTTTTTTCCTTCTTTGAGGGGATTGTCGGCGACATACCGGATCGCCCGCTGCACATCGGAGGGCGAATCGAGGAAGACGTTCCACCCGCGGCGTGCCCAACAGGTCGCGCGTTTTCCACGTGTGTTGACCACTTCCTGGAAGGGGTGGATGTCCTGCTTGACCATCGCGTTGCTCGCGCGTCCCTTGAGCTGGTTCATCACTTGTTCGATGTCTCGAGATGTTCGATCGATCACGAGATGCACGTGTGTCGGGAGGACGCTGCAGGCGAAAAACCGCAAGTTCCAATGGCCGGCCACCTCCTGAAAGCCGCGGGTCATGACCACTGCCTGCTGTCCCGTCCATCTGACCAGTGTTCGCAGCAAGGCCTGCCTGGTCGCCAAACGGGCGGCGCGATCATGCGGCCGAGCGGCCACAGAGCGGCGGGTCTCCACTTTTGTCGCCGGCCCGCCGGCGAGAAACAGCTCCCAGGCGCCGACGAAGTCCGACCAGCTTCCGCGTGGATCGTTGGGGAGCCAGAAGCCGTAGGCGGTCATGATGAGGTGATGGGCGAGAATCATCGCTGCTCTCCGGAGCGCGCGGCCCCGAGGGCCGCGGCTAAATCTGCGGGAGCAGCATCCATCGCCCTAACTCGGGATGCAACGAAATTATTCGGGCTTGTCGTCGGGGCGTTTGTCCTGAGCGGTGTCCTCTTTCAGGGCGTCCGGGCCAACGGTGGCGCCGTAGGTCATGCCGGAGTTGCCGCGGTAGTCGCGTTCGCGCGGGCCGCCGCTGAGGCCGGAGGAATCGCTTTGCACGCCGTGGTGCGGTCCGACGCCGAAGCCCTGGCCGTATTGGTCGCCGTAGCCGGTGGGGTGTTCGCCGCCGCTGGGGGCGTCACTGCCGCCTTCGACGACCGGGGAGCGCTGCGGGGTGGTTTCCGGTTCGCCGCCGCGGCCGTAGGTTTCGCGCGTGGCGGCATCGACGCCGCCCTTGGGTCGTTCGTTGGTGCCGGCGGTGTGGCCATACTTGGGATCGAAATCGCTGAGCGTGCGCGGGTCGGTGCGCGGGTCGCCGCCCCGGGGGTCACCCCGTTCCTCGCCGGCGGTGGCGAACGGGGTCTGGCGGCCGCCGCTGGACTTGCCTTTGGATTTGCCTTTGGAAGCCTTTGGCGATGCGGCGGCTCTGGCGGGCGTGCCCGAGTCCTTGCCGGCGTGCCGCTGGCGGCGGGAGCTGCGAATATTGTGCTGAGCCATGAGAAACCTCCTTTTGCCAGAAGCGCACACAAACCGCGCACCAGCAAGGCGGCGACCCCGCGGGATTGCCCGGTTTTTTCCGCTGGGGAGAGCTGCCCGTGTCGCTGATCACCTTTTATCGAAACGAAACGCCCGACCACGCCGGCCGGCGGCTGAGCGACCTCTGGGCCTTCGATCATGCGCGGCTCGAAGCGGAGCATGATTTCATCCAATGGCTCTTTCCGCTGGAGACGCCCAGCCCGGTCAATCCGGAGGCCCCGACGCTGGATGCCGGGACAATCCGCGCCTTTCGGGAATCGCCGGAGCTGCGGGCGAACCTGCGGCGGTCGCTGCAACTCATGTTGGACTTTTACGGGCTGGCGTTCGGGGATGAAGCGACGATCGGCGCGGCTGCGAATTTTCAGGAGCGTGCGGCGAACTGGCTGCGGCCGATGAACCACAACCACCTGCGGCTGACGCGCATCGTGCGCTCGCTGCATCTGCTGGGGCTGGAGCGTGAATCGCTGGCGCTGCAAAGCTGCCTGCTGGCCCTGGCGGCGAACCATCCGGCGGCCATCAGCCCGCGCACGCGGCATTTCTGGTCGACCGCCACGCAGGAGAAGGACACATGATCACGCTCGATGGATCGATGGGCGAGGGCGGCGGGCAGATTCTGCGGAGTTCGCTGGCGCTCTCGATCATCACCGGCCAGCCGTTCCGCATCACCCGCATCCGCGCCAACCGCGACAAGCCGGGACTGCAGCGGCAGCACCTTACGGCGGTGCGCGCGGCGGCGGAAATTTCCGGCGCCACGCTCACCGGCGATGCGGTGAATTCCAGCGCGCTGGAATTCCGGCCGGGAACCGTGCGCGCGGGTGACTACCGCTTCGCCATCGGCACGGCGGGCTCGACGACGCTGGTGTTCCAGACGGTGCTGCCGCCGCTGCTTCGCGCGGAGGGTCCCTCGACGCTGTTTCTCGAGGGCGGCACGCACAACGAGCACGCCCCGCCGTACGATTTTCTGAAGGACACGTTTCTGCCGCTGATCGGCCGCATGGGGGCGAACGTGCAGACGGAGCTGGTCTGCCCGGGGTTTTATCCTGCGGGGGGCGGGAAGTGGTCGGCGACCATCACGCCATCGGGGAAACTGGCGCCCCTGGAGATCGTCGAGCGGGGCGCGATCACGGGGCAGACCGCCACGGCGGTGACCGCGGCCCTTCCCGGCGGCATTGCGCGTCGCGAGCTGGACCGACTTGCCAATCGCCTCAAGTGGCCGGCGGAATGTTTCATCCAGAAGCAGGCCGAGAACACCTGCAGCCCGGGGAATTACGTGCTGGTGCAGCTCACGTCGCAGCACCTGACGGAGACCTTTTCGGCGATCGGCCGTCGCGGCGTCACGGCCGAGCAGGTGGCCGATGCGGTGGTGGACCAGGCGCGTGTCTACCTGGCGTGCGATGCGCCGGTGGGGGAATGCCTCGCGGATCAGCTGCTGTTGCCGCTCGCCCTGGCCGGCGGCGGACGCTATCGCACCGGCGCCCTGACGAACCACACCCACACCAACATCGAGGTGATTCAGCAGTTCCTCCCGATCGGCATCAAAACCACGCCGGCGAGCGACGGCACATTTCTCGTGGAAATCGGCTAGACTCCGCCTCTTGCCCCGTCCTGTTGTATCGAGGACTCCATGCGCAATGGCCTTTCCCTGGGCGCGAAATTCAACCTGCTGATGCTCGCGGTTTTTCTCGTCGGCACCATCCTGATCTGGGTGCTGGTCTCCTCCGTCGCGCGCAAACAGGCGCAGGAGGATGTCTCCTCCAAGGCGGCCATCCTGCTGCAGGCCACCCAGGGCGTGCGCCGCTACACCGCCGATGATCTCAACCGCTACCTGCTGGCCCTGCAGGAACAGTCGCACAGTTTTCTCCCCGAAACGGTGCCCGCGTTCTCCGCCCGCGCGGTGTTCGACCGCTTCAAGAGCGCCGGTTACCAGCAGTTCTTCTATAAGGAAGCCGGCAGCAACCCCACCAACGTGAAGGACGACAAGGCCGACACCTTCGAAGAGGGCGTCCTCAACGCCTTTCGCAAGGATCCGACGCTTAAGACCATCAGCGACTACCGCGAGGATTTCGGCGGCGAGCGCCGCTTCTTCACCGCCGAGCCCCTGCGGCTGACCGACGCCAACTGCCTGCGCTGCCACTCCACGCCCGATGCGGCGCCGGCGGCGATGATCCAGGCCTACGGCGACAAGAATGGCTTCGACTGGCACCTCGGCGATGTGATCGCCACGCGGATCGTTTATGTGCCCGCCGGCCATGTCGCCGGCATCGCCAGCCGCAGTGCCTTGACCGCCACGGGCCTCTTCGCGCTGGTGTTCGCCTGCGCCATCGGGGCGATCAACCTGCTGCTGCGCAATGGCGTGATTCAGCCGCTCAAACACCTGGCGACGGCGGCGCAGGTGATCAGCCGCGAAGGGGGCGATGCGTCCACCGACGACGGCCTTTCGCATTCCGAAGCCGGGCAGGCGATCGAAAAAACCCGGGGCCGCGGCGATGAACTGGGCATCCTCGCGCAGCGTTTCAGCGTGATGGCCGACGAGGTGCACAAGCGCGAGCGCGGCCTGCGGCAGGCCAAGGCGCAGGTGCAACAGCGCGAGTCCTATTT
>JBEHXY010000308.1:0-5178 GCA_048498455.1 Planctomycetota bacterium
GTGGTGCTGCTCTTGCCGAAGCGCTCCCGCTGAATGCCGATCGCCGCCAGCGTCTGCTTCCGCATCGTCGCCGAGTCCGTCCCCTTGTGCGTGCTGGTGAGATCGCGATACGTGACTGCCGGCACCTCCAGGTGAATGTCGATGCGATCGAGCAGCGGGCCGCTGATCTTGGAAATGTAGCGGTCGATCGCCGCCAGCTCCGTCGCCGTCGCGGATTTCGGATCCAGCGTTCCCGATCCCTTGTGCGACGGGTTCATCGCCGCCACCAGCATGAATTTCGCCGGAAAAGTCAGCGACGAATGCGACCGCGCGATCGTCACCGTGCCCGATTCCAGCGGCTGCCGCAGCACCTCCAGCACATTCCGCGGAAACTCCGGCAGCTCGTCAAGAAACAGAATCCCGTTGTGCGCCAGCGACACCTCGCCCGGCCGCGGAATCGTCCCGCCGCCGATCACCGACGGCGCCGACGCCGTGTGATGAGGCGCCCGCACCGGCCGCGTCCGCAGCAGCGGCTGGTCCTTCGGCAGCAGCCCCACCGCCGAGTAAATGCGGCTCGTCTCCAGCGCCTCCATCCGCGTCAGCGGCGGCAGAATCGACGGCAGCCGCTCGCACAGCATCGTCTTTCCCGCTCCCGGTGGCCCGAGCAGCAACACGTTATGCGAGCCGCTCGCCGCGATCGTCAGCGCCCGCTTCGCCAGCTCCTGCCCGCGCACCTCCGCAAAATCCTTGTAGTCCGCGGCCGTCAACGGATCGATCGATCCATCGTCCGCCGGCGTCATCTCCAGCTGCAGCTTCCCATTCAGAAACCCCACCAGCTCCGCCAGCGCGCCCACCGCATACACCTCGATCCCCGGCACCACCGCCGCCTGCGCCGCGTTGTCCTCCGGCACAATCAGCCCCTGGATCCCCTTCTCCGAAAGCGACTTCGCCAGCATGGCGATCGGCAGCGCCCCCTTGATCGGCCGAATCCGCCCATCCAGCGCCAACTCCCCCGCGATCAAAAACTTCTTCGCAAGGTCGATCGCCTGCGGCGCCAGCACCCGGTTTACCGCCAGCACGCCCAGCGCGATCGGCACCTCCAGCGCATTGCCCTCCTTCTTCAGGTCCGCCGGCGCCAGGTTGATCGTCAGCCGCCCCTCCGGAAACCCATAGCCCGAGTTGAACATCGCCGAACGAATCCGATCCAGCGATTCCTTCACCGCCGTGTCCGGCAGCCCCACGATCGTCGGCCGCGGCCCCGCCTCCGCCCGCTCCGCAAGATCCACTTCCACTTCGCAAGGCAGCGCATCGATTCCATGGAGCACCGCCGCGTGCAACCGTGCCAACATTCCACTTCTCCAAAACACGACCGGTGGATTATGCCCGAAACCGTGCCGAGCCACCGCGAAAATCTGCCGGTGCTCGTTGCTCGCCAATTTTCGTGCCCTCCTGCCAAAGCGGCGCGGTAGGATGCCGCCTGCAAAGGCAGGAAAATCGATGCGTTGGAAGATGGCTGCAGCCCTCCTCGTTGCCGTCGCCACCCCGGTTGCGGTGGCCCTGATGCTGCACGCCCGTGCCGGGGATATCTACCCTGGCGAAGCCCGCTGGGTGCTGGCCGCTCCCGAGAAATTCGAACTTCTGACCCTGGAGCCCGATGTCACGCGCCTCCCGCCCAACATCCTGCGGTTGAACAAGGTGGGCGGCTACGACGTGACTGCCGCAACGCCCATTGCCGACCGCGACACACAGCAAGCCCTGCTGGCCGCGCTGGAAGCCGACATGGCCGGCGGGGATGATCACCTGGTCTCCGGCTGTTTTCAGCCCCACCATGCCCTGCGGCTGGAGCGTGCCGGGCACCGTGTCGAGCTATTGATCTGTTATCAGTGCCATGGGCTGCTGATCCTCGCCGACAGCCAGCGCCGGCGGCACACCCTCACCGGCAGCTCTCAGGGCATGTTGGATCAAACCCTCCGTGCCCACGGCCTGAGGCCCGTTTCGGATCTCAGCCCTCCGGCGACCTCGCAGCAAGCCCTGCAAGCCGCTGCCCATGAACGCGTGGGATCGCCATGACCGAAACCCCCGACGACCACGCCCTCATCGCCAAGGTGATGCGCCGCCTCATCCCCTTCTGCATCCTCTGCTACCTCCTCAACTACATCGACCGCGTCAACATCTCCATCGCCAGCCTCAAAATGCAGGACCCCATCGGCGGCGTCCCCGGCTTCACCGACACCGTCTACGGCAACGGCGTCGCCATCTTTTTCTGCGGCTACTTCCTCTTTGAAGTCCCCTCCAACCTCATTCAGGAACGCGTCGGCGCTCGCCGCTGGATCGCCCGCATTATGATGTCCTGGGGCATCGTCTCCATGGCCTTCGTCTTCACCCGCGGCCCCTGGTCCTTCTACACCCTCCGCTTTCTCCTCGGCCTCGCCGAAGCCGGCTTCTTTCCCGGCATGATCCTCTACCTCTCCCAGTGGGTGCCCCGCGCCTACCGCGCACGCGCCGCCGCCGCCTTCCTCACCTCCACCGCCATCGCCGGCGTCATCGGCAATCCCCTCGGCGGCTTCATCCTCTATGCCATCGACAAACACCCCTGGCTCCTCAAAAGCTGGCAGTGGCTTTTCGTCGTCGAAGGCTTCCCCTCCGTCGTCCTGGGCATGCTGACGCTCTTTTTCCTCAACGACCGCCCCTCCCAGGCCCGGTGGCTGACCCCCGCCGAACGTTCCCGCCTCGAAGGGCTCCTCGCGCGCGAGCACACCGAGCATCCCGGCCACCACCTCTCGCGCCTCGGCGACGCCTTCCGAACACCCCACACCTGGTTTCTCTCCGCCCTCTACGCCGTCATGATCTTCGGCTTCTACACCGTCAATTTCTTCACCCCCAAAATCATCAAGGGCGTGCTCGTCTCCGCAGGCACCCTCGACAAAACCACCCCGCAATACCTCGAGTACCTCGTCGTCGGCCTCCTTTCCGCGATCCCCTTCGGCGCCGCCACCATCGGCATGGTCCTCATCGGCCGCAGCTCCGACCGCCGCCGCGAACGCCGCGGGCACCTCGTCTTCGCCTGCCTGCTCCAGGCCCTCGGCATGACCATCGCCGGCCTCGCCTGCGGCGGCGGTGGACTCCCCACCACCTTGCTCACCATCGCCGGCCTCTCCATTGGCGCCATCGGCGCCTTCGGCATGTTCGGCCCCTTCTGGGCGCTCCCGCCCGCCCTCCTCACCGGCACCGCCGTCGCCGCCTCCGTCGCCATCATCAACTCCATCGGCAACCTCTTCGGTGGCTTCGTCGGCCCCAAGGCCTACACCTACCTCGATCTGGGCAAGACCCTCCTCATCGCCGCCGGCCTCGCCATCGTTGGCGCCATCATGTCCCTCTTCGCTCCCGAACGCCCCGCTCCCCGGCCCCAGCCCGTTTCCCTCGATCCCCTCGCCGTCGTCGCCGCCCCCGCCTCCACCCAGTCGATCGACTGACGAGCCGCCCGCTCTCCCCAACAATCGCAGCAGAAAAATTCCTCTTGTACATCTCGAAATTTGATGTTAACATTACTAACATGAAATCGACCTCAACAAAACCCAGGCCCCGACCCTACGAGCAAACCCTCCGTGCCCAGGCCGCCGAAGCCACCGCCCAGCGCATCCTCGACGCCTTCATCGCCCTCCTCATGCAGCACTGGTTCGACGAAATCACCCTCGACCGCGTCGCCCTCGATGCCGGCGTCACCGTGCAGACCGTCGTTCGTCGCTTCGGCGGCAAGGACGGCCTCCTCGCCGCCGCCGCCCCCGTCCTCGGCAACCAGATCCACGCCCGCCGCGCCGCCCCCGCACCCGGCGATGACCGCCCCCTCAAGAACCTCGTGAACGACTACGAACAGATCGGCGACCCCATCCTCCGCATGCTCGCCCTCGAGCCCCGTCATCCCGCGCTCAAGACCCTCCTCGACTTCGGCCGCAGCGAGCACCGCGCCTGGGTCGCCGCCGCCTTCGCCGCCACCCTCGATCCGCTCACCCCCGCCCTCCGCGAAAAAACCCTCGACCAGCTCGTGATCGCCACCGACGTCTACACATGGAAACTCCTCCGACGTGACATGCACCGCTCCCTCCCCGCAACCCTCACCGCGATGACCGCAATGGTCCACGGTGTTCTCGAACACGCCCGCACCCTCAGCTAAAAGGAGCACCCCATGCCCAAAAATTTCCTCTTCACCAACTGGGAAGGCGGCGGCAACGTTACCCCGACCATCGAAGCCGCACGCCGCCTCATCGCCGCCGGCCACCGCGTCCGTTTCCTCTCCGAAGAGTGCAACCGCGCCGAGGTCGAAGCCGCCGGCGCCGCCTTCCTCCCCTGGACCCGCGCCCTCAACCGGAAGGACCGCTCCCCCGCCTCCCAGACCTTCAACGACTGGCGCGCCGCCTCCCCGCAGGAAGGCCTCGTCATGTGCATGCGCGACGTCTGGTGCGGCCCCGCCCTCAAGTACGCCCAGGACCTCCTCGACGAACTCCGCCGCGAGCCCGCCGACCTCGTCGTCACCAGCGAAATGCTCTTCGGCGTCCAGGCCGCCTGCGAGAGCATCGGCCAGCCCTTCGCCATCCTCGCCGTCAACATCCGCCTCGCCCCCACGCCCGGAATTCCCCCCATGGGCCCCGGCTTCCCGCCCGCCCGCACCGCCGAGGAACGCGCCCTCCACGCCCACGTCGCCGCGGCCAGCCAGGAGCTTTTCGACAACGGCCTTCCCCCGATCAACGAAGCTCGGGCCGCCCTCGGACTCCCGCCCCTCGAACACCTCATCGATCAATTCGAAGCCGCCGAAGTCGAAATCCTCGCCACCAGCCGCGCCTTCGATTTCCCCGCTGAACGCCTCCCGGAAAACATCCGCTACGTCGGCCCCCTCCTCAGCGACCCCCTCTGGGCTCGCACCTGGAACTGCCCCTGGCCCGCCACCGACACCCGCCCGCTCGTCGCCGTCGGCTTCTCCACCACCTTCCAGAACCACGCCGGCGTCCTGCAAAAAGTCATCGACGCCCTCGCTCCGCTCCCCGTCCGCGTGCTCGTCACCCTCGGCGGCGCCATCGATCCGAACGCCCTCACCGCCGCCGAAAACACCGTCATCGTCGACAGCGCCCCGCACTGCGCCGTCATGCGCGACGCCGCCCTCGTGGTCACCCACGGCGGCCACGGCACCGTCATGCGCGCCCTCGT
>JBEHXY010000309.1:0-5098 GCA_048498455.1 Planctomycetota bacterium
CCATGCGCACCTGCGCACCTTGCTCCATCGCCGCCCCCAACCCCTTAAAACAAAAAGAGCTATCACATTTTCGCACAAACAAACATTTGCGCACCTTGCCAAACCGGAGGAGCACCTTGCTCCAGCAATCCCCATGACAAAAAAGTTTGGCCATCTGACAACAATCCCTCCAACACCCGGCAGACCAAACACTTACAACAGAATCCCATTTGGACACCTGTCCAACCTGTTTGGACACCTGTCCAACCATTCACTATTCACCCTTCCTCATTCACCATTCCTGCCCCCGCCGCCCTCCGCTCCCGCCCCCTTGAAAAATACACCCCCATCCGGTACATTGCTCGATTCCCCGCCCGCAAGCGTGGTTCCCCCCCTTGCGCGCACCGCCGTCGGTGCCGACCGGCGGCTTCGCAGGCATTCTGTCTCAGAGGTCCTCACGTGGTCAAAATTCGTCTCAAACGCTTCGGCCGCAAAAATCACGCCTTCTGGCGCATCAACGCCGTCGATCACCGCTCCCCGCGCGATGGCAAGGTCATCGAACAGCTCGGCTTCTACGACCCCATCACCCCCGACGCCTCCAAGCAGGTGCTCGTCAACAAGGCCCGCGTCGAACACTGGCTCTCCAAGGGCGCTCAGCCCTCCGACACCGTCCGCCAGCTCCTCGCCCGCGCCGTCGATGCCGGCGAAGCCGCCGTCACCGCCACGCCCAAGGCCTGAGACGCCGCCTTTCGAAGCCCTTGAGCCCGCGAGTCCCAGGCTCAGGACTCAGGACTCTGCACCAGGACTTCGCCCATGCGCATCGACGTCCTTACCCTCTTCCCTGAAATGTTCGCACCCGTCCTCGGGGGCAGCATCCTCAAGCGGGCACAGGACAAACAACTCGCAAGCTACCACGTCCACCAGCTTCGCGATTACACCACCGACCCGCACCGCAAGGTGGACGACCGGCCCTTCGGCGGCGGGCCCGGAATGGTCCTCATGTGCCAGCCCGTCCTCGACGCCGTCAAAGCCATCGAAGCCGCCGACCCCCGGCCGACCACCCGCATCCTCCTCGCCCCCACGGGTAAAAAGTTCTCCCAGCCCCTCGCCGAGGAACTCAGCAAACAGCCCCGCCTCCTCCTGATCGCGGGCCACTACGAAGGGTTTGACGAGCGCATCCACCAGCTCCTCCAGCCCACCGAAATCAGCATCGGGGACTATGTCCTCTCCGGCGGTGAACTGCCCGCCATGGTCGTCCTCGATGCCGTCGTCCGGCTCCTCCCCGGAGTCCTCGGCGACAGCCTCTCCTCCCACGGGGAATCGTTCGGCGCCGCCGACCCCACCGTCCAGGGAGGACTCGAATATCCGCACTACACCCGGCCCCGCGAATACGCCGGCCTGGCAGTGCCCGACATCCTGCTCTCCGGCGACCATGGCAAAGTCGAAAAGTGGCGCCGCGAACAGGCCAGAATTCGGACCGCCGAAAGGCGGCCCGATCTCCTCCCCGGAGAAAACCCGGAGCCGCGTGACGGGAACCAACGAACGGTCGATTGAATTCGGTGCTTGTCTGCCCGATCTCCCGTTCCCCCATCGCCGCGACTCCCCTTTCGGGCCACCGAGCCCAGGAAGAACAGACCCATGAAGAACTCCCTCCTTGCCCACGTCGAAGGCAAACACCTCAAGGCCACCCCGCCCCAGTTCGACATCGGCGACATCGTCGACGTCCACCAGCGCATCGTCGAAGGCGACAAGGAACGTATCCAGGTCTTCTCCGGCACCGTGATCATGCGCAAGGGCGATGGCATCAACGCCAACTTCACCGTCCGCCGCATCGTCAACAACGAAGGCGTCGAACGTATCTTCCCGCTCCACTCCCCCAAGATCGAAAAGCTCGAAGTGAAACGCAAGAGCCGGGTCCGCCGCGCCAAGCTCTACTTCCTCCGCGAACGCACCGGCAAGGCCACCCGCCTCAAGGAAGGCGCCCCCATCGTCCTCGGCGAAACCACCGCCGCCGCCAAGGCCAACCAGGCCGCCGAAAAGAAGGCCGCCGAACCCGCCAAGTAACCTTCAACGAGAATCGGCCGGGGCGCTTCGCGCCCCGCCGATTCTCGTCCGCAGAAGCTCCGCCAGCATCGGAATAAACGTCCGCCGTTCGATCGGCTTCGACGCCACCGCGTCGCAACCCGCCGCACGCCACCGCGCCCCCTCCTCCGCCTGCGGCTGCGCCGTCAACGCCACGATCACCCCCAGATACCCCGCCTGCCGCATCCGCCGCATCGCCTCCTCCCCATCCATCCCCGGCATGTGAATATCCGCCAATACCAGGTCAAACGCCCGCGCCCGCCCCGGATCCTCCACCGCCGCCACCGCCGCCGCCCCGTCCGACACCGACACCACCCGCGCCCCCGCGCGCCGCAGGTATTCCTCCACCAGCCAGCGGATGTTCGGATCGTCCTCCGCCAGCAGCACGTCCGCGTCCAGGCGGTCGAGCGCCGGCGCTTGCGGCGCACGCGTCGGGATCGTGCCGACTTCCGTCAGCGGCAATTCGGCGATAAACGTGCTGCCCGCGCCCGGAGCGCTGCTGACCGCGATCGAGCCGCCCATGAATTCCAGGAGCTCGCGGGAAATCGCGAGACCCAGGCCGAAACCGCGGTAGCGGCGGCTGGGTTCGCGGTCGACCTGGTAAAACGGTTCGAAGATGCGCTGCACATGTTCCGGCGGAATGCCGATGCCCGTATCCGTGACGCGGAAGCGCAGCGAGCGCCCGGCGGAATGGCCATTGACCGGCGGCTGCGGCGCGGCTTCCACCGCCAGCGTGACGCGGCCGGTGTCGGTGAATTTGATGGCGTTGGAGAGCAGGTTCAGCAGCACCTGCCGCAGGCGCACGCCGTCGGCGCGGAAGAAGGAGGGGACCTCGGGGCCGACGTCGACAACGAGACGGATGCCTTTTTCGTCGGCCCGCGGGCGCACCAGTTCGACCGCCTGCGCCGCCAGGTCGCGCGGGGATTCCTGTTCCCAGTTGATGGTGATCTTGCCCATCTCGACGCGCGTGAGATCGAGCAGGTCGTCCACCAGCTTGAGCAGGTGGCCGGCATTGTTCTGGACGATCTCGAGATAGCGCAGGCGCTGGGACTCCGGGAGGTCCTGATCCATGAGCAGGTCGGCGTAGCCGAGGATGCTGGTCAGGGGGGTGCGGATTTCATGGGTGGTGTTGGCGAGATAAGTGCTCTTGGCGGCGCTGGCATCCTCGGCGGCCTGCTTGGCGGCGAGCAGGCCGGCCTCGGCGCGTTCGCGCTGTTCGACCTCGGCGCGAAGGCGATCGTTGGCGGCGCTGAGGGCGGCGGTGCGTTCGGCGACGCGACGTTCCAGACCGGCGCGGTATTCCTCGAGGGCGCGGCCGGCGCGAAGGCGTTCGGTGACGTCGATGGACATCACCAGGCGGGCCTGTTTGCCGTCGAAATCGATCCAGTGGCTGACGACCTCGGCGTCAAGGAAGGTGCCATCCTTGCGGCAGTGGCGCCAGAGTCCGGCGAAGCGGGTGCCTTCGGGCGCGCTCTGGGCGGCTTCGACCATGCGGCTGCCGCCCTCGGGTCCGCAGAGGTCGGTGACTTTCATGGCGAGGAATTCGTCGCGGGAATAGCCATAGGCTTCGACGGCGCGATCATTGACGGCGAGGAAGCGGAGGTCGGCGGGGGCATAGACCCACATGGGGAAGGGGTTGCGTTCAAAGAGGTGCTTGTACTGGGCGGCGATCTGGTCGATGCGGGCATCGAGGGAGCTCTGCGTTCTGTGAAAGGCGCGGAAGTAGGAGCGGACGAGCACGAAGAGCAGGAGGGTGGTGGCGGCGACGAACAGCCAGCCCTTGGCGGTCTGGAGGTGGCCTTCGGTTTCGGTGGAGAGGCGGAGGACCTTGGAGGCGTGATGGAGGGCGTAGTCGGAGAAAAAGATCCAGAGGGCGGCGGCGAGGCAGTAGAGGAGGGAGATGCGGAGGGCGACATTCCCCGAGCCCCTGCGAGAGTTTCGCAGCGGCAGCGCGAGGTACTCAACCTGAACGGGCTGGTCACCCATATGAGGAAGTCTTTAAAAAAAACCAACATCCCATGACCAGACATGCGGAGTTGTGAGACTCCACACCAGCATATCTTGGGTTTACAGCGAAGCTACTATCGGGATTGAAAATTAACGCCTAAAATCGCGGCCATGCTGATCGACACACATTGCCATCTGAGCTATCCGGGGCTGGAGGAACAGGCGGCGGAGGTGGTGGCGCGGGCGCAGGCGGCGGGCGTGGCGCGGCTGATCACGGTGGGGACGGACCTGGAGGACCAGGCAAAGGCGCTGCGGCTGATTCGGGCGCATGCGGCTGTGTTTGCGGCACTTGGCATTCATCCGCATCATGCGGCGGAAACGGAGGAGGGGTATGAAGCGTTCATGGAGAATCGCTTCCGGAATGAGCCGAAGGTGCTGGCGGTGGGCGAGTGCGGGCTGGATTATCACTACGATTATTCGCCGAAGCTGCTGCAGCGTGGGGTGTTTCTCAATCAATTGGAGATGGCGCGGCGGGTGGGATTGCCGGTGATTCTGCACGTGCGCGACGCGCATGCGGATGCGCTGGCGATCATGAAGGATTTCACGGAACTGCGATTCGTGGTGCATTGTTTCACAGGGACGGCAGGGGAATGCGAGGGGTGGCTGGCGCTGGGGGCGTACATCGGGTTCACGGGAATCGCGACCTATAAAAACGCGACGGAGGTGCAGGCGGCGGCGAAGCTGACGCCAGCGGACAGGCTGCTGGTGGAGACCGACGCCCCGTACCTCTCGCCGGAGCCGGTGCGCAAGGCGAAGCCGAACGAGCCCGCGCACGTGGTGCACACGGCGCGATTTGTGGCGGGGCTGCGCGGGGTGGCGTTTGAGGAGTTGGAGCGGCAGACGACGGAGAACGCGGGGCGGCTGTTCGGGGAGAAGCTGCTGCTGTAAGTCGAAGAGCGTGGGAAGCGGTGGTACAATGCGACGGTGAGCCCGAGGTGAGTATGACCAAGGCGATGGTGCGTAAAGCGTTGTTGGCGCTACCGGTGCAAGACCGTGTGGACCTGATGGATGAGCTTCAGCTGTCCATTGC
>JBEHXY010000310.1:0-5095 GCA_048498455.1 Planctomycetota bacterium
GTCACCAGCACCGCCTCCAGGTTCTCCTGCAGATACTTCACGCGCTTCGTCCCCGGTATCGCCACCACATCCTTCCCCTGCGCCAGCACCCACGCCAGCGCCAACTGCGTCGCCGTGCACCCCTTCCCCTTCGCCAGCTCCTCGATCTTTTTCACCAGCTCCAGGTTCTTCGCAAAATTCTCCCCCTGAAACCGCGGCGAATGCCGGCGATAATCATCCGCCGCCAGATCCTCAAACTTCCGAATCTGCCCCGTCAAAAACCCCCGTCCCAGCGGCGCATACGCCACGAACCCCGTCCCCACCTCCCGGCACGCCTGCAAAATCCCCTCCTCCACATCCCGCGTCCACAACGAATACTCCGTCTGCAACGCCGCGATCGGATGCACCTTCGCCGCCCGCCGCAGCGTCGCCGGCGCCGCCTCCGACATCCCCAGGTGCTTCACCTTCCCCGCCTCCACCAGCTCCTTCATCGCCCCGATCGTCTCCTCGATCGGCACCTTCGTGTCCACGCGGTGCTGGTAATACAGATCAATCGTCTCCAGCCCCAGCCGCCGCAAACTCGCGTCGCAACAATCCTTCACATAGGCCGCATCCCCGCGCACCCCCAGGAAACTCCCATCCGCCGCCCGCACATTCCCAAACTTCGTCGCCACCACCACGCTCTCCCGCCGCCCGCCCTTCCACTCCTTGAGCGCCCGCCCCACCAGCTCCTCGTTCGCCCCGCGCCCATACGCATCCGCCGTGTCCAGCATCGTCACCCCCCCATCCAGCGCCGCATGAATCGTCCGCACGCTCTCCGCATCATCCCGCCCCGCATAAAAATCCGACATCCCCATGCACCCCAGCCCCAACTCCGAAACAATCACCCCCTGCGTCCCCAGCGTGCGCTTTTCCATGACAACCTCCCAAAAAAGACCCCGTCATCCTAGCCACCCCCGCCATCCCCGTCCCCTCCCGCTAAACCCTTCGTGCCCTTCCCCCCTTCGCGCCTTCGTGCTCCTCCCGCCGCCGCCGGCAAAAAAAGAACGGGCCAGCCGCAGCCAGCCCGTTTCGCGTTTCGCGTTTCATGTTTCGCGTTTCCCTCCCCCTCACCGCGCCATCATCCCGCTCTGCTTCGCATACTCAAACACCCCGCCCGCATCAATGATCGGCGCCACATCCCCCAGCGGCTTCAGCTTGTGCACGCGCCCGCCCTGCGTCACATTCTTCAGCTCGCTCTTGCCCAGGTCGATCTCCAGCTCGTCCCCCGTCTTGATCTGATCCACCAGCCGCTCCTCCGTCTCGAACGGCACCACATACCCGCCATTCACCGAGTTCCGGAAGAAAATCCGCGCGTAAAACTCCGCCACCACGCAGCTCGCCCCCGCCTCCGCGATCGCCAGCGGCGCATGCTCCCGGCTGCTCCCGCACCCAAAGTTCTTCCCCCCGATCACAATCGTAAACTCGCTCTTGAACTGGTCCGGCTTCACAAACCGCACATCCCCGAACGGCAACCCGCTCTGCCCCGCCGGCACCCCGTCCATCGCATACATCCCGAAATACTTCCGCTCCGCCGCATCGCTCGGATTGTACGCCAAATACTTCGCCGGAATGATCTGGTCCGTATCGATATTGTCCCCCACCACAAACGCCTTGCCCCGAATCACCTTGTTCATCACATCACTCCAACGTGCACACGCGCAAAAACCGTTCAGCCGCCGATCAACGACCGACGCCGAGCCCCCTAGCATAGAAACCCCACTCCCCCCCATCAACACCTCGGTGTCACCAAACAGCGTCGCACCGTCGCGGCCTTCTTGTTGACGCTCTGCACCCGCTTTGAACCCGTGCCCCAATCCCGAAAATGCACGACTCCACCCCGCAAACCCCTGAGCCCAGGTATCGCAATCCCTGCGGTCCCCACCCCGCCTCCCTGTGGCCACCTGACCCACACCACCTCGCGATTCCCGTTTCACGATTCGCGTTTCGAGCTTCGAGTTTCCCCCTCCCCTCACTTCCCCTTCGCCGCCGGCGGGCCGTCCGCCGATCCCACCACCGCCGGCACGAACACCAGCACCGTCTCCAGCGCCGGCACCTTGTCCGGATCGCTCAGCCACAAGCTCCCCACGCTGAACGTGTTCTCCTTCGGACTCACCGGCGCCAGCACCAAAAACTGGTCCGGCTCCAGCGTCGCCGCCATCCGCAGATCCGGGAACCCCTCCTCCGACTGCTCCTGCGTCCCCGTGATCCCCACCGGCGCGCCGGTCCGCACCACGTTCACCGTCCCCAGCGTCACCACCGGCTCCAGCTGCACCACCAGCTCCGGCTTCCCGCGAACGCCGCGCATCGACAGGCGGAACCCATTGTCGCACCGTTCAAATGCCCGCCCCCGCTGCTCCAAATCCCGGTCGATCGACACCACGATCTGGTCCTGCACCCCGCCGCGCGTCACCACGTTCAGGCTCGACCGCCCGTCCGTCTGGCATACAAACTTCTCGGTCGTCGCCCCCGGCACATCCACCAGCCGGTTGATCGCCGGCCAGCGCGCCAGCGGCCCGGTCCCCGCCCGCAACCCGTTCTGCGCCATCAGCACGCTGGTCTTGCTGTCCAGCGCATCTTCGTTGAGTTCCGCCCACACCTTCTCGTTGCCGCTGAAAGTTCCCACCGGCGCGGAAATCTTGTACACCACGATCCGCGGCGCGTTGGCCGCCGCCGCCGCATTGCCCGCCCCGGCACGCGCCAACTCCGGCGCCGGCTTGCCTTTGGGCGTCTCGTCCGTCTTGACCATCATCATGCGCAGCCAGCCGTTCCACACCTGGCATCCCGGCATCGAAACGCCCAGGGCCACCAGCAGGCACGCACCCGCAACACGCCGCACCCGGCGAACGCCGCTGCGGGAACCCGAGAAAGTCGCTTTTTCCATCACGCCGCCAACACCTTTCGGCAATCCCCCGCCGCACCATTGCCACCGGCGCGGATCAGGGAAAGAACACTTATCCGTGGCACCCGCACACCTTGCTCCAGTCGATGTCCAGGCCGATCGACCAAGGCTGCTCGCTGGTGCCATCGTTGATCAGGTGCACGGTAAACACACGGTTGTACGAGTTTTCGGTCTTCAAATCCAGATTGTCATAGTTCCCGGCCGCCGCTTTTTTGTGCCAGGCCTCGAGCTGCTCAATGGCCTTCTTGTCGAAGCCCAGCGACTCGAGCATCCCCTTGGCCTCCGCATAGGCCATGTCCGTCCCCTTGGGAGCCGTCGTCATCTCGACGTTCTTCACCAGCTCGTATTCCTTGCGGCCATTGACCTGCCGCACGCGCTGCACGACGTCTTTGCCGTCCTGCAGGCGCAGGTGGAACTCGAAATCGCCCTCGATCGTGAAGGTGTTGTTGCTGCCCTGGCCGGTGGGCCACCCGGCTTTCTTGGGATTGCGTTCCTCGCGGAAATCCCATTCGACCACCGGCACTTTTTCGCCCTCGGCGGCCTTGACGATGGTTTTGTTCGGCTCGCCGGCGACCGGGTCGGCCGCGCGAAGAGGTGTCACGACCAGCGCCAGCGCCGTCGCGACCGCGAAACAGGCAACCGCTCCAACTCCCTTGCAGCGCATGGCGACCCCCTTTTTAAAATGTGCCTGCCGAATTGTACCACAGCGCAAATCGGCGAAACCAGCGTTATTTTTTTCGGACCTTCCCCGGCGGCATCCGCCTGGCGAAAAACGGGTGGCGGCGGGCCCGGGCGGGTCAGGACCGTCGCGGCCGCCTGCCAGGACGATCGCCGGACGCGAAATCATGGCCGAGCGCGGGTCGGGCCGATAGAGAGGACGTATGCCATCATCGGAACCCAATTCGGTAGACGACTTGTTGTCGCAGCTGCAGAAAGATGCGGATGCGGTGGCGGCCGACGTGGGCATGCCCGCCGAGGCGGGGATGCAGCAGGCCGCCGCGACCCTCGCGGAAATCGCCGGCGAACTGGCGCCACCAGGGTCCACCAGGGCCGGCGGTGATGTGGCGGAGGCGCTCTTTGCGCCCGCGGCGGCGACCGCCCCCTCGGACGTCCATCGGCTGCTGGCGATCGAGGTGCCGGTGATCGTGCAACTGGGGATGCGGCGGATGACGGTAGGGGAAGTGATGCGGCTGGCGGTCGGGGCGATCGTGGAGTTCCACAAGCCCTCGGACGAGGAGCTGGAGCTGCTGGCGAACAACAAGCCGATCGGCAAGGGGCACGCGGTGAAGGTGGGGGAAAACTTCGGGATCAAAATCACCACCGTGGGGCCGGTGAAAGAAACCATCCGGAAGCTCGGCGGGGTGTGAGGAGATGCGGGGGGAACCGCCAGGACGCGGAGACGGTTGACGGCGGCGACGACGGAAACACGAAGGCACGAAGGGGCACGAAGGTGTTCCGGCGTTCCGTACGCCTGCGCTGAAAAAGAATGGCGCGGGAGCGGAGGGCGTTGGGGGTGCAGTTTCGGTGCGCGGGGGTTGGAGTGTTATTTTTCGCCGGCGAGTTTTTTCAGGCGGGCGGTGACGGTGAGCATGGCGCGGCCCTGGTGGTAGCCTTCGGTCCAGGGGTCGGTTTTGGCGAGTTTGGTGCGGAGGGGGGTGTTATCGGGGGTGAGGGTGTTGAACCAGCCGCCGTGGGCGGGGTCGATCTGGTGTTGCTTGATGAAGTCCCACTGCTTGGTGAAGGCGGTCCAGTAGCGGGGGTCGGTTTGGCCGAAGCGTTCGTGGAGGAGGAGGAGGGCGTTGAGGGATTCGGCCTGGACCCACCAGACGCGCGCGCGGTCGATGGAGGGGCCGCCGTCGACGGGGCCTTCGCTGCAGAGGGCGCCGTCGGGGTCGTAGGCGAGGGCGAGGCAGTGGTCGACGATTTTTTTGGCGGCGGACCAGCAGGCGGGGTCGTCGGGTTTGCCGAGGGCGGCGGCGGATTCGGCGAAGAGGAAGGCGGATTCGATGTCGTGGCCGTAGGAGTCGGCGGAGGCAGTCGGGGTCCAGTCTTCGGCGAAGTATTGGTGGAGGTAGCCGGGGTCGGCGACGATTTTCGTCAGGCCGATTTGATAGACCTCTTCGGTGCGTTTTTTGACGAGGGGGTCGGGCCAGACTTCGAGGAGGGCGGTGAGGG
>JBEHXY010000311.1:0-5089 GCA_048498455.1 Planctomycetota bacterium
CCCACCAGCCGCTCCGACGTGTGATCGCCATAGCACTCCGCCGTGTCGATGAAGTTGATGCCCAGTTCGTGCGCCCGCCGAAACATCGGCGTCACTTCCTCCTGCGTGAAATCCTTGCCCCACTCGCCCCCCAGTTGCCACGTTCCCATCCCGATCACCGACACCCGCAGCCCCGTCTTCCCCAGCTTGCGATACTTCATGGCCAGCTCCGATAACCTGCAATCACACTCGCCGAATCATAAACCGCCCGCCTGCCGACGCCACTTTCCCCGTGTCCCGCCCGTCGCACGCTTTTGGGGCACGCGCCCGCTTCTCCTCCGCGAAATGCTGCGGATTGCAGCATCGCGTCTTTCGCCCGAAGCGTCGGTAGAACTACAGAACCCTCCTGTTTTCCCCGCAAAATCAGCGTTTTTCCCCGGGAAAATCCCGCTTTTCTGCACTGGCACAGCCTTCGCATTACACCCCGCGGCAATCGCTTGCAGGATCCACGCAGCAACGTGCTGACGCGATCCTCAGCGTCGACGGAGGACCTGATACAGGAGTTCACAATGAGCTACGTCGAAGACATGCAAGGGTGGATCGATTCGTCAGGCTCGCCGGAAGTCCGGCTGCCAGACAGCCCGCCGCTGACCCTCACGCGAAATTTCCTCTGGGTCGTCGTCTTCTGCGTTGGTTCTCTCATGACCATTCCGGTCGTCGTCGCATGGGCCGCCAGCCTCATGCTCAAGTGATTCGTCACCTGCCGTGAAGCATTGCCTTCACGTTTACTTTGCCGGGGATAGAAAGCCTGGGGCGCGTTGCCCTGGGCTTTCTTGTTTTTTGCCCAACGCCTTCCGCTATACTTTGCGAAATTCACTGCCGTAAACATCCCGTCCCGGCTCTCACCCGGAAGGTGCCCGTGGCTTTCAATATCGCCGATTTTCCCGAGGCCCTCCTCGCGCCCCACCAGATGTCCGACATCTCCGCGTGGATCAGCCACCTTCCCATGATCCCCGTGCTCCTCAAACTCCTCCAGCCCTGCTCCTTCGTCGAACTGGGCACCCACGCAGGCGATTCCTATCTCGGCTTCTGCAACAACGTCCGCCGCCTGCGCCTGCCCACCACCTGCACCGCCGTCGACACCTGGGAGGGCGACCCGCAGGCCGGCTTCTACGGCGACACCGTCTTCGCCATCCTCGATCACGAGAACCGCGCCCACTACGGCGGCTTTTCCCGCCTCCTGCGCACCACTTTCGACCAGGCCGCCGCCACCTTCGCCGAAGGCTCCATCGATCTCCTGCACATCGACGGCCTTCACACCTACGAAGCCGTCCGCCACGACTACGAAACCTGGCTGCCCAAAATGAGCCCTCGGGGCGTCGTGCTTTTCCACGATGCCGCCGTCGAGTCCGAAGGCTTCGGCGTCCGCCAATTGTGGTACGAAATCTCCGCCGGCAAACCCAACTTCCTGGTCCCTTACGGCTTCGGCCTGGGCCTGCTTGCCGTGGGCCGCGAAGTCCCCGCTCCCTTCCTCGCTTTCCTCGACGAACTCCATGCCCACCCCGAGTACGTACTGCGCCCCTTTCTCGCCCTCGCCGAACGCAACGACATGATGTCCCGCAACATCGCCTTCGCCCACGGGGTCCGCCGTCTCTTCGCGCTCTCCGCTGAATGGGAAAAGCACCACCGCCGCCCGGTCCCGGAGCTCCCCGCCATCCAGGAGATTTTCGCCCAACCCGGCCCCGCCGCCGCCGCCGCCTATGAACAAATCCGCCGCGTCTTTGATGAGGCCCTCGCTGCCGAATCCCGCGGCACCTCCAACCCGCCCGCCGTTCCCCCTGCGCCAATGTCCCCCTGATGCGCGCGTGGCCCGCTCCCCCGATCAAGGCAACCGCCCCCGGCTCGCTTCCTCACGCCGCGCGATTTTCGCGCCCTGCCTTTCCCCTTGCCGAATGCAGCGGCTTCCCCTGCCGAAAAATCTTCGTCCCACCGCCCGCTCCGCGTCGATAAGGCATCGACGTCTTGTCTTTGATCGGAGCTTCTGTGGCGTTCAACCTGGCTGACTTCCCCGAAGTTCTCGAAGCACCCCTCTGGCTGTCCAAAAACTCCGCCTGGATTTATCACCTCCCCATGGTGCCCGTGCTCCTCAAACTCCTTGAGCCGCGCAATTATGTGGAGCTCGGCACCTTCCGCGGCGATTCCTACATGGGCGTCTGTCAGGCCATCGATCGCCTCGGTCGCAAAACTCTCTGCACCGCCGTCGACACCTGGCAAGGCGATGCCCACGCCGGTCACTACGGTCCCGGCGTCCTGCAGGAACTCCGCGCCGCCCACGATCCCCGCTACGGCAGCTTCTCCCGCCTCTTCCAGATGGACTTCGACACCGCCTGCCCGCGCTTCGTCGACGGCTCCATCGACCTGCTCCACATCGACGGCCTGCATACCTATGAAGCTGTCCGCCACGATTACGACACCTGGCTGCCCAAGGTCAGCGACCGCGGCGTCATCCTTTTCCACGACACCGCCATCCGCGACCGCGGTTTCGGCGTCTGGAAATGCTGGGAGGAAGTCGTCGCCTCCGGCCGCCCCCACTTCAACGTTCCCTACGGCTGCGGCCTGGGCATTCTCGCCGTCGGCGAAAAAGTCCCCGCGCCGTTTCTCGAATTCCTCGCCCAACTCAACGCCGATTCCCAGCGCATCCTGCCGCTGTTGCACGCGCTCGGCCATCGCAACGAGCTGCTCCGCGACCGCCGCACCCTCGCCACCACCATTCACAACACCCAGACGATGGTCAACGAATGGCGCAAGCTCACCGCCCAGCCTTTCCGCAACCCCACGCCCGCGCCCCAGAAGCTCGAAGACGAACTGATCGCATTCGCCGAAGCGGCCCAACGCGATGTCGGCCAGCTCGCCGCCGATGCCGTCATGCTCATGCAGGAAGTCACCGAGCTGCGCAAGCTCAAGTCCCAGCTCGCCGGCGTCGCCTGACGGTTACACGTCCGCCTGCTGACCCTTGAGAAACTTCCGCACCACGCTGGCCGCGAATTCCAGCGGCAACGGCTCCTCCACCGACCATGCCCGCACACGCGTCCATGCCGGCGCAAAGAGTCCGCTCGCATCCGCCGGCGCCGCCACCCGGAATTGCCCTGACGCCGACGAAAGCGCCCACGCGCCCGCCCGCGGCTCCGCTCCAGGCAATCGGATGTGCCCGCCCAGCGCCATCCCGCCCGCCACCAGCATCGAACGGTCCGCGCTGCTCAGGGCCGCGTGATTCCGCTGCCGCACCAGTTGCCCGCCCCGCCCGCTCGTCGAGGCGCTGGTCACCGAGAAATGCGCCACGCCGTCACTGGAGCACGTGCACAGGGTTGATCCCAGCAGCAGCGCCGTCTCCGACCCTTCCAACTCCATCTCCACGGGCACGTTCACCGTCCCGTTCCGCAGCACCAGCGTCAGCGTCGTCGGCGTGTCGAACCGATTTTGCGCCGCCACCAGCAGCCCCACTTCTTCGCCCGCCCCGCAGGCCAGCACGCTCAGGTGCGCCCGCCCCACCTGCAGCACCGCATCCACCGGCAGAATCGCCGCCAGCAGATCCACCGCACGATCCGGCGTCCGCCGCCGCCGCCATTCCAGCCAGCCGCAGATCGCCACCGTCGGCGCCAGCACCAGCGCGATGGCCGCTCCCCGCATGCGTCCCACCGCCACCTGTGCGGGCGTGGCCTCGCCCGGATTCAGCGTCGCCGCGAAAAACAGCAGGCACATCGCCAGACCGATGGCGCTGAAAATCCCGACGATTGCCGCCACCGACAACGCCGCGTTCCCGCTCGCCCGCGTCCCCAGCATCCCCGCCCACGGCAACCGCTCCAGCGATGAGCGGTCCGCCTCCATCTCCCCGTCCCCCTCCACCACCAGCTCCGACAATTCCCTCAGCGCGCGCTTCAGCTCCTTGCGATTCGCCGCCGCCGCCGCCAGCGTTCCCACCATCCCGTGGCCCGACCACCAGCCATAGATGCCATTGTGTTTCTCCGCCGCGGCGCAGCGTTTCTCCGCACACTCGGCGCACATCAGTCCTGATTCCACGCTCGATTGCGAAAACACCAGGAAGGAGGAGATCCGCCGAAAGCGGACCTGCGTCACTTCATTCAGCTCGCCGCAGACGACGCACACCCCCGTGACTTTCATCCGTCCTTCTCCATCGATCCTGCTCCCTCCCCGCGTCAGGAATCGTCAGAAGCTCCAGTCGTAGATGCCCGCAGGATCAGGCTTGCCGTCCAGGCGCAACGACAACCGCAGAAGCCCCGCGGCCAGATCGCCCGGCCCCACCTTCGCCTCATAAAACTTTTCGCCGGGTCCCCTGCGGATCAACCCATGGGCGAAGAGCTTCTCGACCGCGATCTTCGCCAGCCGATCGGCCTCCTCCAGGTAAGCCTTTTCCCCCGTCAGATCGTACACGTCCAGGTTCAACTGAATGCCAAAACCGATCTCTTCGGGCGTGAACGACTCCGGCAGCGGCGCCGCCTTCAGCAGCCCGACCACGCGGATCGCGGCGGTGCGGCAGGTGTCGTCCTTCTCGGTCCGCGCCGCGTACGCCATGATCCGCCCATAGCGCGGAATCATGCCCTCGCCGTAAGAGAACGTCCATGGATTGGCCGCCGCCGCCTTCTTGGTCTCAGGCGTTATCACCGGCGTCCCATCCGGACGCACCCATTCGCGATAGGTGTTGGTCGCCGCATCCCAGTGATAGTGATCCAGCGCCTGGAGCATGGCCAGCGCATGGTCGCGGGCCTCACCGTTCGACGGATCGATGTGCGCCGTCTTGAGCAGGTAGTAGCAGAGCATCGAATTCTGCATGTCGGAGTATTGTCCGTTCGCAACACTCGCCGGCGTGTTGAGACAGGATTGAACCAGGTTGGTCTTGGGATCGCGGTGGTTCCAATACAACTCGCCGATGCCCTTCTCCCGATACTTCAAATCCGCATCCGGCGTCTTGTTGGAAAGGAACGCATAGGAATACGCGTACAGCCCCGAGTGCTTGATCCACGGCATGCTGCGCAGGCGCGTCGTGAAATCCGTCGGCTCGTACATGACCTTGCCATAATCCGCGTGCCGGTTG
>JBEHXY010000312.1:0-5073 GCA_048498455.1 Planctomycetota bacterium
GGGACTGGGGCGGCTGTCCGGATTGGGCCACTTGCGCGGGCGCGGCGGGCGTGGTGGGCGTGCCGGGGAGGGAGGGGGCACCGGGGGCGGAGGTGAGGGCGTTCCAGTCTTTGGCGGTGGCGGTGGCGTTGGCGAAGACGATGACGAGGAGGGCGCCCTTGTCTTTCATGCGAGCCATGACGAAGCCTTTGACGTCTTTGCCCTTGTATCTGGCGGCGAAATAGGACATGCCGGAGCGGTTGTCGCGGGCGTGGAGTTCGGCGGTGACGTCGTAGTCGGCGTCGAAGTAGTCGTCGAGGTCATCGAGGCCGGCTTCGAGGGCGTCGTGGAGGTTGGCGGCGGCGGGCTTTTCGATGGACATGGCTTTGCCGAGGGGGGTGGCGTTGACGAGGGCGTAGCCGCGGGGGAGATCGGTGGGAGCGGCAGCGGCGGGGGCAGGCGCGGGGGCGGCGCGGGGAGTGGGCGGTGCGGGCGGGGCGCTGATGGGGGTGGCGAGTGCCGGGGCGTCCGGCGGCAGGGGGGCGGCCGGGTTCAGGGCGGCTTCGGGCAGGGCGGGCGCGGGGGGCGTATCGGCGGGGGTGGGCAGGAAGTCGATGGTGCGGGCGGGCGGAGACGCGGTGGCCATCCTGGGGGAGACGGCGGGGGTGCGGGTGAACACCAGGGCGCCGATGACCACCAGCAGGCAGAGGGTGAGGAGGGCAAAGCCGACGAGGGCGAAGAGGGCCATCCAAAGGGCGGTGGTTTTGGACATGGGGAAGCTCCTTGAGGGGATGCACCAACATATCTTGTTTTTACGCGATGGGGAACAGGGAAGCGCGCAAAGAAATGGAGGAGGAGCGAGGGTTTGGTGGCGTTGTTCATGTGGTGAAACGACGCGGGGTAGTGGTTGGGCTGGGATTTTTTTGCGAATTTTAAGACGGAGAGAAAAGGGTGGCTTGGACTTTGCTGTTATGGCTGGGGTGAGATTTTCCTGGAGTCTTTTTCCCATGGCGAATACCCCTTCTGAAACGATGTCCAAGCGTGGCGGTGGCCGCGGCTCTGAATTGACCGGCGATGTAAGTGTGGAGCGGGCGGAGGGTCTGCGGGTGCGGGCGGAGGTTGCAGCGAAGCCTGCGGTGGAGACGGCGAAGGTGGAGGCGCCGCTGCCGGCAGCGCCGATCCCGGCCATTCTGCCGACGGCCACGGTCGAGTTGGCACTCTTTGCACCGACGATCGAATCGGCGGAGGTGGCGGGGGATTTTTCGCGCTGGCAGGAGCTGCCGATGGCGAAGGACAAGGATGGCAACTGGCGGCTGCTGGTGGAGCTGCCGGACGGGGATTACGGCTATCGTTTCCGGGTGGCGTCGAAGTCGTGGTTTTACAAGCCCGGCGAGGCGGTGACGATCACGGACCCGAAGGCGACGCGGATCGATCCGAAGACGGACAACGGGATCCTGCGGATTCGCAACGGCAAAGTGAGCGTGGATGAATATGTGTGGCAGCATGATGACAAGCCGCTGCCGGCGAACAACGAGCTGATCATTTATGAGCTGCACGTGGCGGACTTTTCGGGCGGGGAAGCGGACGTGTGGCAGCGCGGGAAGTTCAAGCATGTGACGGAGAAGCTGGATTACCTGCAGGACCTGGGGGTGAACTGCCTGGAGCTTTTGCCGATCAAGGAATATCCGGGGGATTATGCGTGGGGCTATACGCCGCAGTATTTCTTTGCACCGGAGAGCGCGTACGGGCCGCCGGAGGAATTGAAGCGGCTGATCGACGAGGCGCACGGCCGGGGGATGCGGGTGATTTTTGACGGCGTGTACAACCACGCGCACACGGACACGCCGCTGGCGCAGATCGATCATGATTACTGGTTCCACCATGACCCGAAGGACCGGAACCAGTCGTGGGGTCCGCAGTTCAATTACGAGCTGGTGGATCCGAACACGGGCGTGATGCCGGCGCGGAAGTTCATCCAGGAGAATGTGGCGTTCTGGGTGGGGCAGTATCACATTGATGGGATTCGTTTTGACGCGGCGAAGCAGCTCGAGAATTTCGACGCGATGCGGATGATGAGCGAGACGGGGCGGCGGGTGGCGGGGAACAAGCCGTTCATCAGCATCGCGGAGTACCTGCCGGACACGCCGGAGGTGGCGGGTCCGCCGGAGAGCGGCAAGCCGATGGACTGCGTGTGGCAGGATTCGTTCTACTGGACGGTGGGGGACCAGGCGATTGCGCATGGGAACCCGGACATCGAGCGGATCAAGGATGTGGTGCATCCGATGCGGCGGGGGTTCACGGATTGTGCGCAGGTGGTGAATTACTGCTCGAACCACGATCACCTGCGGTTGATGCCGCACATGGCCAAGAGCCTGGTGTTTGATGAGCCTGCTTTTGCGCGGGCGAAGCTGGCGGCGACGATGGTGTTCACGGCGGTGGGCATTCCGATGATCTGGATGGGGGAGGAGTTCGCCGATTATCACGGCAAGGCAATGGATCCGCAGAAGATCGACTGGACGCTGCTGGCGAATGATCGCAACAAGGAACTGCGGGAACATTACAAGAAGATGATCCACCTGCGGCGGGAGAACCCGGCGCTGCATAGGAACGATTTGACGTTTTTCTATGAGCATGTGGCGGACGGCATCCTGGCGTTTGTGCGGTGGGATGACGGCGGCAAGCAGGTGGTGGTGATCGCCAACTTCCGTGACCAGGCGCATGAAAGCCACGAGGTGACGAACTTCCCGGATGGGGAGGAATGGAAGGATTGGCTGACGGGGGAGGCGGTGGAGATCAAGGAGCGGAAGTGGGTGGGCAAGCTGGGGGCGTGGGAGGCGAAGGTGTTTGTGCGGGGGTGAGGGTAAATACTTGGCTGACATAGCCTAACGGCTGTGCGTGAGATTTCGTGAGCAAGGCTTTGAAAGGTTTCTTTTAAAGCCTTGTTTGCTTTGAAAGCTTTTGTATCATTTCTTTCAAAGTTCTTTTTGGTGGATGGGAGAGATTGTGGAACCACGCGAGTACGTATCGGCAGTGGCGGGAAGGATCATTCGCGTTCCGAGCGGGTTTCACGCGTTCGTTCCGGCTGCCCTCCCTCCAGTGTTGGCCTACGACGACCATCTGGTGGTTCTCCTGTCAAAAGCGGACGCGGTTCTCAGTGAGCTTTCGGGGCTCGGACGCACCCTGCCCAATCCGCACTTGTTGATTGAACCTTACATCCGGCGCGAGGCGGTGCTTTCGAGCCGGATTGAAGGGACAAAGACGGGCATGTCGGAATTGATGCTCGACGAGGTTTCGCCCGGCAAGGGCGAGGCGGATGACGTGGAAGAGGTGCGGAATTATGTAAAGGCTCTGCAACATGGCATCCGCCGTCTCAAGACTCTGCCACTGAGCCTGCGCCTCGTGAAAGAAATTCATGAGGTGTTGATGCGGGGGGTGCGTGGGGACCATGCGACCCCGGGAGAGTTCCGGCGTTCTCAGAACTGGATTGGGGGAGCGGGCAGCACCATTTCCACGGCCCGGTACGTGCCGCCACCTGTAGAGGAGATGACGGCGGCGCTGGGCGCGTGGGAATCCTTCATGCATGTACGGGATCGGCTGCCGGATTTGGTCCAGTGCGCGATGATTCACGAGCACTTTGAAGCGATACATCCTTTTTTGGACGGGAACGGCCGGGTGGGTCGCCTGCTGATCACGCTGTTTCTGATGGAGCGAGGGCGCCTGTCACAACCGCTGTTGTACCTGTCGGCTTTTTTTGAGTCGCACCGGTCGGAGTATTACGAACACCTGATGCGGATTCGCACGCATGGGGCCTGGAAGGAATGGGTCGCGTTTTTTCTCACAGGTGTTCTGGAAACGGCGACCGAAGCGGTCCACCGTGCGGGGCAACTTTTGGATTTACGAGAAAAGGTGCGGGGGAAACTCGGCGCCAGAGGATCGGCGCTGATGCTTTTGGACAAGCTCTTTGAGAATCCCTACATCACCGCAGCCCGGGCGCAGCAGCTTCTAGGAACTTCCAATCCTACAGCACGGAAGGCGATTACAGACTTGGTCTCCGTAAAGCTGCTGACGAAGCTGCAGGAGAAAAGCTGGGGGCAGACGTTTGTCGCCAAGCCGATCCTGCGGATTATCGATGAGGGAAGAGGCACGCGGCCAAACGGGTGATTTGTCTCGTCACGGCTGCGTTGCCGGCGGGGCGCCGAGCCATTGGGTGAGGATGGGTTTCATGGCGTCGGCCCAGACCTGGTAGCCTTTGTCGGCGGGGTGGAGGTTGTCGCGGCCCATGATGCCGGGGAGGAGCTTGCCCTCCTTGTCGGCGAGCTGGTCGTTGATGTTGAGGAACTTGATGGTGTTGCCGTCTGCGAGCTTGGCGATTTGTTCGTTGGCCTGGGCGATGCGCTGGTTGATGTCGGCGCGGGCCTTGGGGGGCGGGTCGTTGCGCGGGAAGATGGCCATGAGAAGGATTTTGGCCTGGGGGGCTTTCTGCTGGAGGGCGTGGAGGACGGCGGCGACGCCTTTGACGGTGTCATCGACGCTGTTTTCGCCGTAGGTGGCGTTGCTGGCGAGGTTGTTGGTGCCGATCAGCAGGACGATGACCTTGGGTTTTACGCCGTCGAACTCACCGTTTTCGATGCGGTAGAGGACGTTCTGGGTGCGGTCGCCGGAGATGCCGAAGTCGCCGGGATGCCATCCGCCGAGGTTTTTGTTCCAGTTGTCCTTGAAGCGGCTGGCCCAGAAGTCGGTGATGGAATCGCCTTCCATGTAGAGGTCGATGTTGCCGGCCTTGGCGGTGGCGACGAACTGATTGTGGCGGCGGATCCAGTTCTGATTCACCGCCCCGCCGGGATTGGAACGCACCGCGCTGGGTACCGCGGGATCTTCGACGATGCCGGCTTCGGGCGATCCGGGCGGGCGCGTCGCCGAGACAATTTTCGGGGCCTCCGCGGTGGGTGCGGCGGCGAGGAGGACGGAAAGGAGGGCGAGGGGGGCGAGCGGGGCGTAGCGGCGGGAGATCATGGCGGCTCCTGTAAGAGTCCTTGGGAGAACGGGAGGCGGGGTCGATTATTTCGCGGGGGGTCCGAGCCATTCGGTCAGGAT
>JBEHXY010000313.1:0-5065 GCA_048498455.1 Planctomycetota bacterium
GGCGCATGCACCTCCCCGCGCCCAATCTCCAGGTTCACCCCCTCCAACGCCTTCACCCCCCCATAACTCTTGCTCACCCCCTCCACCCGCACCAACACTGGATCCACGCTGCTCGTCATGCCGCCAACCATGCAAAAAAGGCCTCTTTCGCGCGCGACGATCCTACCCGCACCCCCCACCCGACGCCACCCATTGCCCCCGCCCACAGAGGACAAATCCCTCACCTTTCCTCTGCCCCTGAGGACACAGAGAACAACCAGCGAAAATCTCCGTGCCCCCTGTGCCCTCTGTGCCCTCCAATACCCCGGTGCCGAACAAACCCGTGCCCTCACCGCCCCTGCGTCAGCCATTCCCGCAGCTTGAAGGTCACCGGCGACGGGGCCGAATCAATATTGTTCAGAATCACCACCGAATAGCCCAGTTCCGGATAGGCGTCCATCGCACAGGTGATTCCATCCCAGCCTCCCGTGTGCCCCACGATCCGCTGCCCGTTGTACGTGGTCACCTGGAAGCCATACGCATATATGCGCCCCGTCCCGGTGTCCTGCCGCGGTTTCCAGAATTCCTCCCGCGTCGCGGCCTTCAACAACTTCCCTCCCCGCAGTGCCTCCGCAAACCGCGCCATGTCCAGCGCCGTCGAATACCCCAATCCTGCCGGCAAGCCTGTCGTCGGCATCACCGGCGCATTGGCCACCCGCCGCCCGCCCGGGGCGTCCGCATACCCCACCGCCACCTCCCCCTTCCCCTGGTCACCCATGTCCGTGTCCGTCATCCCAGCCGGCGCGTACACATGCTCCCGCAGATAGGCGTAAAAATCCTCCCCCGCTGCCTGCTCCACGATCGCCCCCAGCAGCACAAACCCATAATTGCTGTACGCGTACTTCGTCCCGGGCGCAAAGGCCAGTGTGTCCACCTTCTCCGTCGGCACATACTCCCGCACCCGCCGCAGCCCCCGCGCAAAGGTCGCCACCATCGCCTCCTTCGTCGCATACCCCGGGTTCTCGATCCCCGAGGTGTGCGAGAGCAACTCCGCGATCGTCACCTTCCCGGCCAGCTCCCCGTCCGGATAGGTCGGCAACGCCTCCGCCAGCGTTTCCTCCAGCCGCAGCTTCCCCGCCTCCACGAGCTGCCCCACCGCCACCGCCGTGAACATCTTCCCCATCGAGGCGATGTTCAGCCGCGTGTCCACCTTGTTGGGAACCTGCCTCTCCACGTTGGCCATCCCTGCCGCCCGCTGATAGATCACCCGCTCCCCCTGCGCCACCAGGATCACGCCTGAAAACTGATCCCGCTTCACCAGCGCATCAATCAGCGCCTCCGTCCGCGCCGCAATTTCCTGCTCCGACAGTGCCGTCCTGGGCAACAGCTCCGCAGGCATCTCCACCCCGCGCACCGAAAACCCCGTCACCCCATGCGGCGCCTCCGCCGCCACCTGCATGCCCAGTTGCACCCAATACCCCAGCTCCTTCTGCCGCACCGCCACGGCGATCTTCCCCTCGTCCGAGCCCAGCACCTTCCCGAGCTCCAGCCCCCCCGAGTCCTTCCACAACCCCTCATCCCGTCGCACCAGCCGGTCCACCCGCGCCGCATCCCCGGCCACCCCCGGCCCATTGGCCGCCTCAAACGCCCGCATGGTCTCCTTGTCGCCCGAGTTCACCGCCGCCAGCCACGCCGCCATCTGCCGCCCCGCCGCGGTCTCCGGCAAGGTCACTTCCGCCATCGCCCTGCCCGCCATCAACACCGCCGCAACCCCCAACACCCGCGCAGCACCAACCCCGACGTCCTTCACGCTCACATCACACCTCATCTTGTCAAAGCGCCGCCCACGCGGCCAGATTCTCGCGCCCGAACCGCTCGAGCGCGCCCCCTCAATCCACCCGCTTCTTCTTCACCGCCGGCACCACTACCGGGCCCGCCGCCGGCGCCACTTTCTTCACCCGCGGCGCTGGCATCTGTCCGTTCAACGCCGCCGCCACCAATACCTTCTTCTTGCTTGTCACCACCGGCGTCGGATCCGGCAGCACCAGCCCCTCCACCGGCGCGGTCGTCGCGCCGCCCGCCCCCGTCGCGCCCTCCGTCGCCGCCACGCCTTCCCCGCGGGCAGCCACCATCCCCGCCCCAGGCAAAATCAGCACCGCCGCCGCCACCCCCGCCATCACCCGCATCCACCGCCACCCGGTCGCACCCTGCTCGTAACCCATCACCTGCTCCAATCGCTGGTAAGTAACCTCCACCGCCCGCACCCCCATCGATGGCGACATCGCCCGCAACGTCCTCCCCCGCCGCAACACATCCACCAGCATCTGCGCATAGGCCGCCGGCTCGCACCCCAGCGCCCCCACCACGTCCAGGTCGCAGCACACCTCCCGCACCCGCACGATCCGCCGGTTCATCCACCACACCCCTGGATGAAACCACCCCAGCGCCGCCACCAGCAGCTGCACCCCCGCCACCCACGGATCCCGCCGCCGCACATGCATCACCTCATGCCCCACCAGCGCCCGCAACTGCTCCGGCCCGCTTTCTTCCACCAATGTCCGCGGCAGCACCACGAGCGGCCGCAACACCCCCACCACCGCCGGCCCCACCGCTCCCTCGCACACCACCACCCGCACCCGCGACCCGGGCACCAGCGCCTGCACCTCGCCCGGCGCCTCCGCCGATTGCCGCAACACCCGCCGCCGCAGCCACATCCCCCGCCCCACGATTCCGCAAAACATCGCCGCCGCCCCCGCCAGCCACACCACCGCGAGCATCTCTTCCCATCCCCAGCCCTTCGCCTCACCTAGCACCACCGACCCCGCCGCCACGGCCGCCTGCCCCTGTGCCCAGCTGAAAACCCCCACCGGGCTGCTCCACACCGGCGGCACCAGGCACTTCACCAGCACCACCATCCACAACATATAAGCTGCCCGCGGCCGCTTCCTGAACAGCAGCCGCTCCAGCAGACCCGCCGCCACAAGGACCACCGTCACCTGCACCACCTGCCGCACCCCCAGCGCCATCATGGCCTGCATTGTCATGATTCGCTCCGCTTCTGCCGATGCTCCGCCTTCAACGCATCCAGCCGCGCCTGCAACTGGTCAATCTCCCCCTCAGACAGTCCCCGCTCCTCAATCAAGTGCTCCACCAGCGGCAACGCCTCCCCGCCAAACGTCCGGTTTAGAAAATCCGCAATCGCGTCCCGGATCACGCTCCCGGGCTTCACCACCGGCACATAGACGTCCGCCCGCCCCTCCCGCTCCGTTCGCAGATAGCCCTTCGCCTTCAGCCGCCGCAGGTAGGTTTGCACCGTCGAAAAATCCATTCCCCGCTCCGCCGGCAACCCCTCCACCACATCCCGCACCCGCGCCCGCCCCAGGCGCCACACCACCCGCGCCACCTCCATCTCCGATTTCGCCAACGGCCGCAGTCCCATGCGTTTCGCTCCATCACGTACACTTGTACGTCTGTATAGCGTACAAGTGTACGTGAAGCAACAGAAATCGCTGGAAATGTTTTTCGCCAGGGGGTGCCGGGTGCGTCGCGGAGCGTCGCAACCCTCCAATGCGCCGAGAGAAAATCCCGCTTCCCCCCTTACCGGACACTTGGCCCCCGCGTACATACCCCCGGCGGAAGAGCATGATGGCACCTTATTCTTCGCTCCCCCGCCAACCGATAACTGACTCACAAGCGTCACCCGCTGACCGTCACCCGACCGCCAGTGCCAGGAGCCTTTTCTATGCCTACGTTCCAATACGAAGCCATGAACGCCGCCGGACAGGAAGTGAAATCCGAAGTGGATGCCGGCTCAGCGGACGAAGCGATCACCAAGATTCGCTCGCAAGGCTATTTTCCCACGAAGGTGAAGGAAAAGGCGGCCAAAAAGAAGAAAGACGCCGCCGCCGCGGGGGGAACCGTCAAGAAGAAGGGCCGGTCTTTCGCCATCGGCGGGGTGTCCACCAAGGTCATCACCCAGTTCACCCGCCAGCTCTCCACCCTGCAGGATGCGGGGCTGCCCATCCTTCGCTCGCTCAAGATCCTCTACCAGCAGCAGAAGCCCGGCACGCTCAAGAACATCCTTGATGATGTCGGCAACGACGTCGAAGGCGGCTCAACCCTTTCCGAATCCATGGCCAAGCACCCCAAGGCCTTCGATCGCCTTTATGTCAACATGGTGCAGGCCGGCGAGACCGGCGGCGTGCTCGACGTCATCCTGCAACGCCTTGCCGAGTTCATGGAAAAAGCCCAGCGGCTCAAGCGGCGCGTCATCGGGGCCATGATCTACCCGTCGGTGGTCGTCACCTTCTCGGTGCTGATCGTCACGGGCATCATGATCTTCGTCGTTCCGAAATTCCGCGAAATCTTCAAGGATTTCAAGACCTCGCTGCCGGCGCTCACCGAGTTCCTGCTCTCGATGTCGGACTGGATCGCCAATCAATATGGATGGGCGGTCATCTTCGGTTCGCCCTTCATCGTGTTCTTCCTGGTGAAGATCATCGGCAAGTCGAAGTTCGGCCGGCGGGTCATCGACACCGTCAAGATCAAGATGCCGATCTTCGGCCAGATTCTCGCCAAGACCGCCGTGGCCCGCTTCACCCGGACGCTCGGGACGCTGCTGGCCGCCGGCGTGCCGATTCTCGACGCCCTGAACATCACCCGCGACACCGTGGGCAACGTGGTGTACGAAAGCGCCCTGCAGAAGGTGCACGACGCCATCCGCGAAGGCGAGTCCTTCGCCGGCCCGCTGCGTCAATCCCGCGTCTGCGACTCGATCGTCACCAACATGATCGACGTGGGCGAGGAAACCGGCGACCTCGACAAGATGCTCATGAAGATCGCGGACAATTATGATGAAGAAGTCGACGTGCTCATCGGCTCGCTGGTCTCGCTGCTCGAACCGGTGATGGTGGTGACCCTCGGCGGCATCGTCGGCACCATCGTCGTGGCACTCTTCCTGCCCCTGGTCAAACTGATTCAGTCCGTCTCCGGCGGCGAAGGCAACGGCGAAGGCGAATAACCCGTCCCGTTCCCCGCGTCTCCCCTGGACCCATCGCTTCGGAGTTCCCCCATGCTGGCTCGTGCC
>JBEHXY010000314.1:0-5063 GCA_048498455.1 Planctomycetota bacterium
ATCGATGAGCTGGTGCCACATGCCATCGGCATCCTGATATTTCAAAAGGGCCGCCATCATCTTGTGATAGCCCGCCATGATGCGAGCACGCTGGGGGTGGTCGGCGGGCAATTCACTCAGCAGTTCCGGCATGCCGGCGGCGATCCAACCGTCGCCGCGTCCCCAGAAGAAGGGGAACTCGGCCCCGTGAAAAAAGAGACCGTTGGGCTGCTGGAGCTTGTCGAGATAGGCGACCATTTCGAGGGCGGCGCGATTCAGATACACCTTGTCGTGGGTCGCGCGATAGGCCTGCACCTGCAGGATGGTGATCATGTACATGTCATCAATCCAGAATCGCGTCTGGTCCGACAGTCCCTCGGCGTTCGGGTGCTCCCACTGGCGGTCGGCGAGCCACTTGCCGAACTCCAGGTATTTCGGGTCCCTGGTCTGCATGTAGAGTTCGAGCGGCACGATCCCGAAAATGTTGTGGTCCACGTGGCGCTGCACGTTCTGAAAGGCCGCCTGCGTCGCAGGTGTCATGATGGGATCGAAGCGGGTGACCAGCGATTGCAAAAGCTGCTGGTCTTTGGTGATTCCTGCGAATTTCAGGGCCGTCATGTAGAGGGAATCTTCCGCATAATGGGCCCCAGGCCGGGTGTTCGGCCGCGTGGTCAGCATCCGCGCGGCGAGTTTCTTACCAACCTCGGCCGGCGATTGACCGGCCGGCAAGTCGGCAAACGCGGCAGCCAGCTTCCTGGATCCGGATTCCGGCGCGATGGCCTTGCTGGTCCTGTGGGCGTCTTGAACGTGGGTGCATCCTGCGGTCAGCGCGAGGGCATAGGTCATCACTGCAAAGAACGGTTTCCGCATGAGGGCTCCAGGTTTTGGGGAAATCGAAACGCCGGGGCGATAGGAGTGAACGGGATCGTCTGCCGTTGTCAGCGGGAGGCGCCACGCTCGCATGCATTGTTAGCGAAGGGACGCAGGCGCGCTTGGGGCCGTAGCCGGGGGACGCGGCTGCGTGTCGGGTTCGTTGGTGGAAATGTAGCCCGGTCCGCCATCGGGTACGGTCAATTTGAGACCCGCGAGGTCGAGATTGGCAGTATTCGAGAGCCGCACAGGCGAGCCGATCCTCAAGGTGCAATCCTGAAAGAGAATATTGGTGATGGGTGCATCGGGCAGGCCATGGATGGCGCCGCCGGCGTTGGCATTGCCGGTGACGTTGAGGATGTAGACGTTGCGCACCGTCGTGGGGAGCCGTTCGCCGGAGGAAGGGGCGCGGGACCACGCCAGGTTGAAGTCGAACAGGCTCCGGACATTGTCGACCTTGATGTTGCGATACACGATGTTTTCGACCAGGCCGCCGCGCGTGATGTTGGATTTGAAGCGGATCGGAGCGAGGTTGCCGGAATCCATGAGCGTGTCGCGCACTTCCACGTTGCGCACCGTGCCGGAAACCTCCGAACCCATGGCCACGCCGCCATGGCCGAAAGCCATGTGACTGTTGACCACCAGGATGTCCTCGCAGGCACGGTTCACGCGGCGGCCGTCCTCATCCTTGCCCGACTTGATGGAAATGCAGTCATCATTGACGGAGATGGTGGTCTTGTTGATGCGGACCCGGCGCGAGGAATCAATGTCGATCCCATCGGAGGAGCCAATGCGGTAGAGATCCTTGATGTCCACGTTGTCCACGAGGAAATCCGTGCAATACAGAATGTGCAGGCACCAGACCGCCTGGTTCTGCAGGTGGATGTCTTTGACTGCACTGTTGGTGCAGTTGGTGAACACCACCAGGCGCGGCCGGTTTCCGCCCGCGCCGACGAGTTGCAGCGCTGGGGGATTGTCGGGCGTGGGCGTCAGGACAGTACGCGGGGCTGTGAACTTGGTTTGCAGCGGCGGCGCGGGCGTGAAGTTCTGCGCCGGGGCCGGCGCCACCTGGGTCGCAGCCTGCTGTGTCGCGGCGCCGCGCCGGTTGCGCCCGGCGAATTCGTTTCCCGAGCCATCGATGGTCCCCTCGCCGCACAGCGTCACGCCGTCGAGGTTGGTGGCGTTGATGAAGCCGCTCATGAAAGGCCGTTCGATGCCTTCGAAGCGTGAATCGACGATCGGGTAATCACCGGGATTGCTCGAACCTTTGAGCGTGGCCCCTTTGTCCACGCGGAGGTGAACGCCCTTTTTCAGAAAGATCGCCCCGGAAATGTAAGTCGCTCCGCCCTCTGTTTTGGCCACAACCACCGTGCCGCCGCCTTGGGCCGAACAGGTATCGATGGCCTTTTGAATCGCCGCAGTATTGACCGTCGCGCCATCCGGCACGGCCCCATAGTCGGTGACCGGATAATCTTTGCCCGCGGGCAGGAGCTTGGGCGACGGAAAATCGAGCGGCTTGGGAATCGGAGGAATCGGCGACGGCTGCCCCGCGCCACCGGGCGGTGCGGCGCTCGCGGGAGCGGGCGCCGTGAGCAACATCAGCGTCCCGGCAAGCAAGGCGATGGGAGTCCACGGACAGCGGGTGAGCATGAAGGGCTTTCCTGAGGCAAACGCGGTGGGGGGGCAGCGCGGACATTCCAATGCGTGGCGCGGAGGGGTCACGCGCCTGGGCGTATGACCAGGAAGCGCGATTCATACGGCGCCAGGTTCAGCGTCGCGTTCACATGCCCTTGCGCCTTCGACGCCGCAGGCTCGGCTTTGATCTTGCCCTCCGCCGCATCCCACACCTGGATATCCCCGGATCCCTGCAGCGTCGCCACGCACGCCTGCGGCTGGTCCGACTCATTGAAGAAGAAATACAGTTCGGCATCCTTCAGATGGCGGTGCATATACTTCACGCCCGGATGCGATCCATCGAGCCGCACATCCGGCTGCGGCAGCGCCGCGATCACCTTCGCCGACAGTTCCCCGCCCGGTTCAAGCGTGGCAAAGCCCAGGTCGCTTGCCGCCCCCGACGCATTCAGAAACGTTTTCCCGGCCACCGCTCCCGGCGTGCGGCCGACGAAGATGACTTTGCCGCCCTGCCCCGCAAAAGCCTTGAGCCGCTCCAGCATGTCCTGCCGAATGACGGCGATCGAGGGCACGATCACGGCCCGATACCCCTGGCCGCTTTCGTTGACCAACTGCCCCTCTTTCAGGCTGCAGTAGCTCACCAGCGAATCGTGATCGATATGGTCAAAATCGATCTGGTGCTCCATCAACTGCGTGGTCAGCTTCACGCAGGAAGCGTCCGCCTCGGTGTCGTTGAACCAGTAATTGTCCTCGGGAATGTACAACGCCACATCGGCGGCCGGCCGCCCGATCGACATGAGATACTGTGCCCGCGTGTAGTAAAACCCGGTGCCCACGCTCATGTCATTGGCGGGCCCGATTGCGGGGACAGTTGTTCCTCTTCCGCCGCCGCCGCCGCGACCCTGCCCGGTCATGCCTCGGACGTTCATGAAATTGATGCCACGAACCAATTGAGAATCGAACACGAATTTCCCCTGGGCGCCCAGCGCCCCGCCTTCCTCACTCCACACCTGCGCCCTTCCGAACAAATGCGCCGCAGAACCCGCCAGCTTCGGGAAGTCCGCAACCACCCCCGGCTTGATCTGGTTCAGATTGTCGACACCCGGAACACCCACATAGCGCATGTCCCGAAAAAACGATCCCTCGTTGGTCGTCATGCTCTCCCGGCCGTCACGCCCCACCATCACTTCCTCATGATTCAAGTGCACCATGTAATCCATCCCCCGCGCCCGGCACCACTCCTGCTGTTGCTTGTAGAACGTGTCGCGGAACATCCCGCTCCAGACGTCGTAATAATCCGCCTTCGCCTGCTGTGCCTCCGCGCTCAGCGGCTGCACGAAAAACGACGCGATGTGCGGCTGCAGATCATACCCCTTCTCCTTCTTGAAGGTTTCCAGCAGCCGCGGCGTCCAGGGCATCACGCCCGTGAAGTCCGTCTCATCCCCGCGGAATCCCAGCACCGTCTTGCCAAATTCATCCCCCACCGCCTTCTCATACGTCTCGTGAATCAGCTTCGTAAAGGTCGCCACCGCCTCCGGGTCGAGGAAATCGATCAGCGTGTAAAACGTGTCCTTCGTCGCCCCGCCATCATCGCCATTGTCGTTGCGCGTCGGCGAAGTCTTGTAAATATGCCGCACAAAGCTCAATTCATAGGCCCCGCCCGCCGGCGCCGTCCATTTCAAATGCCCATCCGCCGGCACCGGCACAATCGTCGCTTCACCCCCGCCGCCCCCCGCCCCGCGCCCCCGCCCCGCCGCGCCGCCCCCGCCCGTCACCAGCGAAATCCCCTTCACCCCTGCCACCGGAATCTCAAAAGGCTCGCCGGGACTCACCGAATACCGCACCTCTGCATTCCCCGCCTGCACCAGCAGCGTCCCCGGTTGCCTCCGTTCCGCCGTGTACTTGAACGACCCCTGCGCAGGAACCGTCATCGCCTGTCCGCCCGCCGGAGCCTCCCCCGTCGCTGCAGCCGCCGCCGCCGGTCGCGCAATAATCCCCAGCGTGTCCGCCGGCACCGGCATGTCCACCGTCTGCCCCGCCGCCACCGCGCACCGCGCATCAATCGCAATCCCCTTCATCCCCAGCTGCGGATAATCCTTGCTGATCGCCCCGCCCGCAAACCCGTCCGGATACCCGCAATCCGTCTCGATCCACACCTTCATCCCATTCTTCTTGCACTGGGCCACCACCGCCTTCACCACCTCCATGTACTCCGGAGACAGATACTTCGGCGACACCCGTTGCGAATTATTGATCATGTACACCGTCCCCCCGGCCGCATGAATCCGATCAATATCCGCCATCACCCGCTGCGGCGTTTGCCCCGCTCCCCAGATCGCCCAGTGAATCGCCCCATATTCCGCCGGCGGGTTCGGAAAATTCGTCGCCGCTTCCGCTACCGTCGGCACCGTCACCTGCTGCCACGGTTGCGCCGCCTGAGCAACCGACGCCGCCATCAAAGCCGCCGCCGCCAAACCGATCACGCCTGTCCGCATCATCACCGCCTCCAGATAGGTCCTTCGAGTTTGGACTAACGCTCTCCAGATATGTTTATTGCGTCGACAATTCCTCCCATGCCCGTC
>JBEHXY010000315.1:0-5042 GCA_048498455.1 Planctomycetota bacterium
GGGCGGATCCTGGCGATGGCGAACTATCCGTTTTTCGATCCGACGGACTTTTCGCATGCGGATCCGAACTCGCGGCGGAACAAGGCGGTGACCGATCCCTATGAGCCGGGGTCGATCTTCAAGCCGTTCGTGATGGCGTGGGCGATTGAGAACCACGCGGCCAAGCCGACGGATGTGATCGATTGCCACAACGGGCACTGGTATGACCCGACGGGGCGGCTGGTGACGGACGTGGAGGGGTATGGCGGGTTGACGGTGCGCGAGATCCTGGTGCATTCGAGCAACGTGGGGATGGCGCAGTTGGGGTGGAAGATGGGGAGCCCGATGATGCGGGAAGGGGTGCTGAAGTTTGGCTTCGGGGCGCGGACGGGGGTGGAGTTGCCGGGGGATCAGAAGGGGCTGGTGAAATCGGAGACGCAGTGGAACAAGGGGACGCTGACGTCGGTGAGCTTCGGGTATGAGGTGGCGGCGACCCCGCTGCAGTTGATCCGGGCGTTCTGCACGTTTGCCAACGGGGGTTACCTGGTGACGCCGCGGGTGGTCAGCGCGGTGGAGGACTCGCCGGGGAAGGCGGAGTCGTGGTCGGATGTGGCGGGGATTCCGGTGCAGAAGCAGATCATCAGCGAGAAGACCTGCGAGACGATGCGGGAGATCATGCGGGGGGTGTACACCGAGGGGACGGCGAAGAAGGTCAGCAGCAAGGTGTACGATTTGTATGGGAAGACGGGCACGGCGCACATTGCGGGGGTGGCGCGCGGGGCGGATGCGGGGCATGGGTATGGCGACCGGGACATCAACGCGAGCTTTTTGAGCGGCGGGCCCTATCGGGATCCGCGGGTGGTGGTGCTGGTGACGGTGCACAAGCCGGACAAGCGGATCGGCCACTTTGCGGCGACGGTGGCGGCGCCGGCGGCGACGGCGATCATGGAACGGACGCTGATGTATTTGCAGGTGGCGCCGGACCATCTGGACACGGACAAGCCGGCGGACAACGGGAAGAAACCTGCGGCGGCTGCGGCGGGTGCGCATCATCCGGCGACGCGGTAAGCAGGAAGTGAGCCATTCGGGAGGCAGGGGGAGTTGTTTCTGGAGAGACCCACGGATGCGTGCGATGAAATTTTCGGAACTGGTGAACCGGGTGAAGGGGCGCGTGGGCGTGGTGGAAGCGACGGGCGCGGCGGATCCGGAAGTGGTGCGCGTGTGCGAGGATTCGCGGAAGGTGCGGGCGGGCGATTTGTTTGTGGCGCGCGGGGGCACGAAGGCGGATGGCCGGCGGTTCGTGGCGGATGCGGTGGCGCGGGGCGCGGTGGCGGTGATCAGTGCGGAAGGGGTGGACGTGGGGGGATCGGTGGCGGTGGCGCGGGTGCAAGACACGAACCTGGGGGTGGCGCTGTTGGCCCATGAGCTGGCGGGGAATCCGACGGCGGGGATGAAGATGGTGGCGGTGACGGGGACCAAGGGCAAGACGACGGTGGCGTACCTGGTGCGATCGATTTTGAAGGCGGCGGGGACGAGCTGCGGGCTGGTGGGGACGGTGGAGATTGATGACGGCAGGACGGTGGTGCCGGCGGAGATGACCACGCCGGGGGCGGTGGAGCTGGTGGATCTGTTCGTGCGGATGCGGGAGAACGGGACGCAGGCGTGCGTGATGGAAGTGAGCAGCCACGCGCTGCACCAGCATCGGACGGCGGGGATTCGGTTCGGCACGGCGATGTTTACGAACCTCACGGGCGATCACCTCGACTACCACAAGACGATGGAAGAGTATGCGGCGGCCAAGGCGCTGCTGTTTGAGAACCTCGAGGCGGGAGCGACCGGTGTTATTAATGTGGATGATGCGTGGGCGCAGCGGATGGTTGCGGGATGCCGGACGTCGGTGGTGCGGTATGGGCTGGATCGGGCGGCGGATTGGTCGGCGAGCATCGAGTCGATGACGAGCGCGGGGACGGAGATGGTGGTGAGCGGTCCGCAGGGGCAGGGGGCGCGGATTCGCAGCCCGCTGGTGGGGAAGCACAATGTGTACAACACGCTGTGCGCGGTCGCGGGTTGCCGGGCGACGGGGGTGCCGATGGCGGCGATCGTGCGGGGGCTGGAGGGGATGGCGGGCGTTCCCGGTCGGCTGCAGGCGGTGCGCGGGAAGGGGGAGCTGCCGTTCCAGGTGCTGGTGGATTATGCGCACACGCACGATTCGCTGAAGAACGTGCTGCAGGCGGTGCGGGGGACCATGAGCAGCGAGAGGGGCAAGGGGCGGCTGATCTGCGTGTTCGGGTGCGGCGGGGATCGGGATCGGACGAAGCGGCCGAAGATGGCGGCGGTGGCGCAGGAGCTGGCGGACCTGGTGGTGGTGACCAGCGACAACCCGCGGACGGAGCAGCCGGTGGCGATCATCGAGGAAGTGTGCGCGGGCTTCAGCGGGAGCTGGCGGACGGGCGGGCAGGTGGTGGTGGAGATGGACCGGCGGACGGCGATCCAGCGGGCGATCGGCCTGGCGCAGGCGGGGGACGTGGTGGTTATCGCGGGCAAGGGGCACGAGAATTACCAGATCATCGGAACGACGAAGCATCATTTCGATGATGTGGAAGAGGCGTCAGCGGCCCTGGCGTTTCGCGGGTTGTGAGCAGGCTGGACACTCGAAAGCAGACGGCGGAAGGTCGCCGAAGGATGTTGCTGTGAAGGCGTGGGAAATCGAAGAAATCCGGCGGGCGGTGAAGGGGAAGTGGCTGGCGCGCGGCAAGGCGGGCGCGGGCGGGCGGCGGTTCAGCGGCCATGTGTGCACGGACAGCCGGAAGGCGGCGCCGGGCGATTTGTTCGTGGCGATCGCGGGCAAGACGCACGATGCCCACGGCTTTCTCGAGCAGGTGCTGACGAAGAACGTGGCGGCGGTGATGGTGCATCGGGAGCCGGCGCCGCAGCTTTTGGCGCGGGCGACGGAGGCGGACGTCTCGGTGCTGCTGGTCGACGACACGGTGGCGGCGCTGAACCGGCTCGCGGCGGCGTACCGGGCGACGATGCGGGCGAAGGTGATCGCGGTGGGGGGGAGCAACGGCAAGACGACGACCAAGCGGATCATCCACACGCTGCTGGCGGAGAAGTTCGGGGCGGAGGGGGGCCATGCGAGCCCAAAGAGTTTCAACAACAACATCGGGATGCCGCTGACGCTGCTGGAAGTGGAGCCGCGGCATGATTACGTGGTGCTGGAGATCGGCACCAATGCGCCGGGGGAGATCGCGGCGCTGGGCGAGGTGTGCCGGCCCGACATCGCGGTGATCACCAACGTGGGGCTGGAGCACCTGGAGCAGCTTGGCGACCTGGAGGGGGTGGCGCGGGAGGAGGCGTGCATCGCGCCGTTCGTGGCCGACGGCGGGACGCTGGTGCTGCCGGCGGATGCGCCGGAGCTGCTGGGGGTGCTCAAGACGGCCAGGGCGCAGAAGATCCTGGTGGGGCGGGGCGAGGGCAACGGCGATCTGGCTGTGACGGATTTGATCGAGTCGGCCGGCGGGCTGACGTTTGGCGTCAACGGGCGCGGGACGTTCAAGCTGCCGCTGCTGGGGGAGCACAATGCGAGCAACGCGCTTATGGCGATTGCCGTGGCGCGGCGGCTGGGGCTGACGGATGAACAACTGATCGCGGGGCTGGCGAAGGTGAAGCCCGCGGACATGCGGCTGGAGCCGATGACGGTGGGGGGGTGGTCGATCATCAACGACGCCTACAACGCCAACCCGAGTTCGATGGAGGCGGCGCTGAAGACTTTCGCGCGGCTGACGGCGGTGGGGCGGAAGGTGGTGGTGCTGGGGGACATGCTGGAACTGGGGCCGTCGAGTGATGCGATGCACCGGAGCGTGGGCGGGATGGTGGCGGCGTACCGGTTTGATTTGTTCGTGGCGATCGGGCCGCACATGCGGGTGGCGGCGGACGCGGCGATGGCGGGGGGGAGCGAGACGGCGCATTTCGAGGACACGGCGGCGGCCTGCGCGGCGATTGCGGATCTGCTGCAGCCGGCGGACAGCGTGCTGCTCAAAGGCTCGCGCGGCATGGCGCTGGAAACCCTATTGAATGTGCTGGGCAAAGGCCTTCCGCTGGCCGCCGCCAAGACGTAACACCCACCAAGCAGGCAAGGACAACGGTTGCTCTATCAACTTTACATGTGGGCGGGCGAGCATGGGTGGGTCTCGAAGGATGCGCTGTTTGCGGGGGTGATTTTCCGCGCCGCCGGGGCGATCATGCTGGCGTTCGTGATCGTGCTGCTGTCGGGGGGCAAGGTGATCCGCTGGCTGCTGAAGCAGAAGGTGGGCGATCGGCCGGAGTTCCACAACGCCACGCTCAACGAGCTGACCAAGCACAAGGGCAACACGCCGACGATGGGCGGCATCATGATCATCGGGTCGATCCTGGTGAGCACGCTGCTGCTGGCGGACGTCAGTAATTTTTACGTCGACATGGCGCTGTTGTGCCTGGTGTACCTGGCGGGGCTGGGGGCGATCGATGACTGGTTGAAATTGACCACGGCGCGGCGGACGCCGGGCAGCCGCGACGGGCTAATCGCCTGGGAAAAGATGGTGTTTCAGATCGGGCTGGGGGTGCTGCTGGCGGTGTTTATTTACTATCACCCGAACAAGCTGCCGGACCAGGCGGCGGATGCGACGGTAAACGCCCACCGCCTGAACTGGCCCTTCGTGCCCAGCACGGTGACGCTGACGTGGTGGCTGTTTGCGATTTTGACGGTCATCGTCATCACCGGCACCAGCAATGCGGTCAATTTGACGGACGGCATGGATGGGCTGGCGGGCGGGTGCATGGCGATCGTGGCGTTTGCGTTTCTGGCGCTGGCGTATGTGACGGGCGATTACCGGTGGGCGCCGCTGCTCCATTTCACGTGGGTGCAGCATTCGGGCGAGCTGGCGATTGTGTGCGGGGCGATCACGGGGGCCTGCCTGGGGTTCCTTTGGTACAACTGCAACCCGGCGCAGGTGTTCATGGGGGACACGGGGTCGCTGGCGCTGGGCGGGGTGATCGGGTACGTGGCGATCGTGATTCGGCAGGAG
>JBEHXY010000316.1:0-5027 GCA_048498455.1 Planctomycetota bacterium
ATGAACGTCGGCATCGGCTCCTCCGCCGCCGTCGAAATCGGCACCCTCGCCTGCCTCAACGCCTACCTCGGCCTCAAACTCGACGCCTCCCGCATCGCCCGCCTCGGACAAATGGCCGAAAACCACGTCGTCGGCGCCCCCTGCGGCATCATGGACCAGACCGCCATCACCTCCGGCCGCCAGGGCAAACTCCTCCACATCCTCTGCCGCCCAGGCCAGGTCCTCGGCGATGTCGAAATCCCCCCCGGCACCGGCTTCGTCGGCATCAACTCCATGGTCCGCCACTCCGTCGCCGGAAACCCCTACGCCGACGTCCGCATCGGCGCCTTCATCGGCAAAAAACTCATCAACGACGCCCGCGCCAAAACCGGCCGCGCCCCCGTCACCTACCTCGCCGAACTCTCCACCGCCGAACTCCAGCGCGAATACGCCGCCCTCCTCCCCGAAACCATCCTCGGCTCCGTTTTCCTCGCCGAACACAAAACCCACGACGACCCCGTCACCACCATCCAGCCCGACGCCACCTACCGCGTCGCCGGACCCACCCGCCACCCCATCGAGGAAAACGAGCGCGTCCTGGGCTTCATGAACGCCCTCCGCGCCGCCTCCACCGGCGACAAAAAAGCCCTCACAACCGCCGGAGAACTCATGTACGGCGCCCATGACTCCTACAAACACAACTGCCGCCTCTCCGTCCCCGAAGTCGACTTCCTCGTCGACGCCGTCAAAAAACGTGGCGCCTCCTCCGGCCTCTACGGCGCCAAAATCACCGGCGGCGGCACCGGCGGCACCGTCGCCGTCTTCGGCGAACTCGACGCCCTCTCTGCCCACATCCCCCAAATCGCCACCGACTACTCCCGCCGCGTCGGCGACATGCCCGACATCTTCGAAGGCACCAGCCCCGGCGCCGTCGAATTCGGCGCCCGCCGCTACGCCTTCGGCCCCCGCGGCTGGCACGGCCACCCCGTCTGACCCGCCCCGCTCCCCGCCCCGCTCCCCGCCCCGCTCCCCGCCCCATTCTTTGACAATTGAATATTCCCGCCACCCCCGCACGGCAGCCGCAGCGAAATCACAAACTCCTCCCCCTCCCGCCGCGCCGCCAGCGTACCGCCCAGCAGCTCCGCCAACCGCCGCGACAGCGACAGTCCCAGCCCCGCATGCACCTCCGTCTCCGTCCGCGACGCATCCGCCCGCCAGAACCGGTCGAACACCCGCTCCACCTCCTCAGCCGACAGCCCGCACCCCGAGTTCCGAACACTCAGTTCCCACCCGCTGCCGGCACACCCTTGCGAGATCGCCACCGCCCCACCCGCCGGCGTGTAACTCACCGCGTTGTCCAGGAGGTTTCGCACGATCAGCCGCAGCTTCTCCCCGTCCGTCTCCACCGCCCGCGAAGCTTCGCCCTTCCATTCCACCCGCAACCCGCGCCCCGCCGCCCGCTCCGCGAATCCCTGCCAGCTCTCCCGCACCAGCGCCCCCGCATCCACCGCCTCCCTCCCCAGCGCCAGTTGCCCTCCCTCCGCCCGCGCCATCGTCAACAGATTTTCCACCAGAGACCGCATCTGCCGCGCAATCCCCTGGCAACGCGCCAGCGATCCCCGATACGCCGCCTCCTCCCGTGGCCGTCGCAGGCTCACATCCAGCGTCGTCTGCAAACTCGCCAGCGGCGTCCGCAGCTCGTGCGCCACATCCGCTGAAAACGCCCGCTCGCGCTCAAACGCCTCCGCCAGCCGCCCCAGCAACCCGTTCACCGTGTCGACCACCGGCCGCAGCTCCGCGGGCAGCTCACCCAGCTCCACACGCCGCGACAGATCCGCCGCCCCCAGTCCCTCAAGTTCCCCCGCCAGCCGATCCATCACCCGCAGATTCCGCCGGACCAGCAACGTGAGAATCAGCGTCGAAAGTCCGATCGCCAGCGCACAGACCACCGCCAGCATCCCCCCGATCCCCGCCAGCGTCCGTCGCAGGCCCGTCTGCTCTTGCGCCACGGTCATCGTCACCACCGGACCCGTCCCGGCCTGCCGCCCCTCCTCCTCCTCGTGCTGCCCATGCTCGCTCCCCGCGCGAAACACCAGCGATGCCGCCCGCCCCGGCTTTCCTCCCGGCAGCGTCACATCGTCGACCCTGCTCATCCCCAGCGCTCCCCCGATATCCCCGGGCACTGCGAGCCGCGCCTCCCCCAGCGACGCCGACCGCACCCCGCGCCCCGCTGCGTCCGTCAACTGGTAATACTCCCCCGACCCCCGCCGCGAGAACTCCGGCATCTGCGCCCCATCCTCATCCACGCGCACCCGGCCGTTCTCGGCATCCACAAAGTTCGCCAGGGCCGCCGCTTTTGCCCGCAGCGACCCGTCAAATTCCCCACACAGCGCCGACCGCACCTGTAGATACACCGCCACCCCCAGCGCTCCGAGCACCACCGCCATTCCCGCCGCCGTCCCCGCCGCCAGCCTGCCGCGAAGCGTTTTCATTCCGGCACATCCCCCAGCAAATAGCCCAAGCCGCGCCGCGAATGAATCAGCCGCGGCAACCCCTCGCGCTCGATCTTCCGCCGCAGCGACGCCACGTGCACCGCCACCACGTTCGACTCCAGCGTCGCATTCATGTCGTACACGTGATGCCAGATGTCCGTCTGCGACACGAACCGATGCGCGTTGTGCGCCAGGTAATTCAGCAGCGCGAATTCCCGCGCCGACAGCAGCACCGGCTCCGCCCCGCGCTTCACCGTCCGCGCCACCGTGTTAACCGTCAGATCGCCCACCCGCACCAGCGGCGCCGCATCATACTTCCGCCGCACCAGCGCCCGGATACGCGCCAGAAGCTCCTCGAAATCGAACGGCTTCACCAGGTAATCGTCCGCCCCCAAGTCCAGCCCCTTGATGCGGTCTTCCCGCGCATCGCGCGCCGTCAACACCAGCACGCACGACGGGCACTTTCGCCGCCGCAGCACCCGCAGCACCTCCATCCCATCCACCGACGGCAGCATCAGGTCCAGCAGGATGACGTCGTACTCGCCGCTGAGCCCCATGCGCAGACCATCGGCACCGTTCGACGCCGCATCGACGGCATATCCCGACTCGACCAGCCCTTCGCGCAACGACTCCCGCAACGCCGCCGCATCCTCGATCACCAGTAACCGCATAGCCATCCCAAAGCAGAGCGAGAAGGGAAAAGTCCGGGCGGCATCCTACCGACCGGACACCCGCGTACTGCGAATCAATCCTCGTGCTCGCCCTCCTCCTCCTTGTCATCATCATCCTTCTCCTCTTTGTGCTTCTTCTCGCCGCCGGCCGTGGCATGTTCCTTGGAATCATCGTCCGCCTTCTTCACCTCCGGGGACTTGGCGGGTGCAGGCGTCGCCGCGCCGGCCGCGGGTGCCGCCGGGGTCGCGGGCGCGGCAGGCGCATCGGCCGCGAGTGCCGTCGCGCTCGCCAGCATCGCCGACATGCCGAGAATTCCCATCACGATCCAATTGGTAGACATCATTCGCTCCTTGCGAGTGCCGATCCCAGCGCCGCACATTAGGGCGCTCTTCCCACAAGCTAAAGCCCTTCGGTGAAGCGACGGTGAACCCGGCCCCCTTATTTCTATCCCGCGCTATCCCCGCGCCGCCGTCCGCTCCACCAGCAGCTTCCCCGCCATCCCCTCCACCACCCCCGCCACCTCCGCCGCCGGCATCTGCGATTCCATGTGCCCCTTCACCCCCCGGCACGCCGCCCGCACCGCCGGATCCCCCAGCAGCCGCTCCAGCACCTTCGCCACCCGCACCGCGACGAACTTATTCGGATACAGGTAATCCCCCACCCCCAGCCGGTTCTTCATCCGATGCGCGTTGTCCGGCTGATCGTGCGCCATCGGCATCACCAATTGCGGAACCCCGGCCGCGAAACACTGCGACATCGTCCCGATCCCCCCATGATGCACCACCGCCGCCGCCCGCGGAAACACCCGCCCGAACGGCACATACTCAAACACCGCCCCCTCCGAAGGCAGCGTCCCCGCCGTCTCCGGAAACCGCGTCACCACCAGCGGCCGCTTCTTCAGCCGCACGCACGCCCCCACCGCCTCTCTTATGAACCGCTCCCCATGCGCATTTGCCGACCCCGGCGTGATCACCACCGGCTTTTCCCCCGCTGCCAGAAACGCCTCCAGCTTCTCATCGACCGCCCGCTCGTCCGCCTCGTCGTACAAGGGAAATCGCGTCAGCACCGCCCGCTCCGGCCAGTCCGATTGCTTCCGCGCATACCACTCCGGAAACAGGCACACCACCCCCTGCTCCGAGTGCCACCACGATTGCAGCATCCCCGACTTCCCGCCCACCGGCAGCCCCGCCGCCGCCCGCGCCGCCCGAATCCCCGGCCCCAGCTTCCGGTCCACCATCCAGTTGCCCAGTCGAAAAAGCGCCTTGCGCACAAACCGCGGCGAGCCCGGCAGCCACTCCCACCCCGCCATCATCACCGGGCTCTCCTCCACGCTCGTAAAAATCGACGGCTGCAGGTGCACCGTCAGCACCGGCGCCCGATGCTTCTCGCCCCCCATCCGCGCCCCGTACGCCAGCGCCCCGGCAAGGATCACCGTCCGCCCCTCCTCCACTTCCCCCTCCACCGCCGCCATGATCTGCCCCGCCCACAACCCTGCATGCGTCGCGATCAGGTCAAACGCCCTCTTCGGATGCCACAAATCGGGGTTCCGCAGGATCGCTTCCTGCTCCTCGCGATTCCCCCACCCCGCCGTCCGCAGCCCCGCCCGTTCCGAAATATCCCGAATCCCCTCCTGCGCCACCATCACCACCTCATGCCCGCGCCCGGCGAGCAATTTCCCCAGCCACACCAGCGGATGCACATCCCCCGCACTGCCCATCGGCGCCAGCACAAACTTCAGGTTCGTCATGCCGCTATCTTAGCCCCGGGCAGCCGCCACCGCCGCTCCGGGCGACCCCGCCACCCGCTCCAGCACCTGCTCAAACTGCGGCAGCGTCTGCACATCGCAGTACGCCGCCTCAAATGCTCCCCGCGCCCGCCGCTGCA
>JBEHXY010000317.1:0-4971 GCA_048498455.1 Planctomycetota bacterium
CCTCGCGCACCATCGGGATTTCGACCCACTGGCCGGCGACGCCTTCCATGCGCGCGGCGACGTAGGAAATGATCGGCGTGTAGACGAAGCCGTAGCCAAAGAGGATCCAGAGGGGGAAGTTGGGGACAAGGTAGTGGGAGAGGGCGATGTAGGTGGCGGTGGAAAAGAAGTAGATGGCGAGGCCTGCCCAGAGGGGGATGTCGCCGCGGTCTTTCGGAGGGTGGAGGAGGCGGTGGAGGGGCGAGGTGCTGGGTGCTGAGTCTTGCGGGTCGAGGGGATCGGCGGTGGCGGGTTTGCGGCGGCGGCTGCGGAGGCCGGAGAAGACGTGGTAGAAGCCGATGATGGCGATCGCGAGCGAGAGGCCGATGCCGATGGAGAGATAAACGTCGACGTGGTTGGCGTAGGCGGTTTCGACGGCGTTCATGCCGGGACGCCACGAGGGGAGCTGACCGGTGGAGTGGAGGATGGGGTTGGCAATCCAGGTGATGAGGAGACCGATGAAGGAACCGAGGACGGCGTAGAAGGGCAGGACCATGCCGACGAGGAGGTTGCCGATGTCGAAGGAGAGGGTGACGGGGGTGGCGGGGAGGAAGGTTTCGGTGCGCTGGGTGAAGTCGGCGAAGGTGAGGGGGAGGAGCTGGATGGGGTTTTTGAGGAAGATGGAGGAGAGGGCGGGGATGCCGACGTAGAGGGCGCCGAAGACCAGGCCGATCATGCCGCCGATGGAGAAGACGCGCCATCGCCAGTTGCCCGCGGCGCCGGAATTTCCGTGGACGGATTCGGAGGATTCGGCGAGGGCGGTGATGCCCAGGGCGCCGACGGGGGCCATGGGGAAGGGGAGCTTTTCGACATCGGAGGTGACGCGGAAGAGGACGTATCCCAGGCCGAACTTGTCGATGCGCGAGAGCACCTGGCCCAGCACGATCATGGCGATGGGGCCGAGCCAGCCGGGGTGGAAGAAGGTGCGCTGCTCGATGACGGCGCGCGACGGGGCCACCCACGCGGGGATGTGTTCGGCGACCTGCAGGGCGACGGCGGGGCGGGAGATGACGTAGTACTGCGTCCAGAGCAGGCCGGAGAAGGGCGAGCCGATCGCCGCGCCGGCCATGTAAAAGAGGATGAAGATTTCGGGCTGCTTGAGGGTGGTGAAGGAGCGGCGGGCGAGCTCCACGAAGAGGATGACGGTGACCCACTGGGCGGCCCCACCGAGGTCGCCGCCGGCGAGCAGCGACAGGTACATGGAGGCGGGCATCATCACCAGGCCGATGAAAATGCAGCCGAGGACGGAGCGCACGGAGAAGCCGTCGGCGAAGCGCGTCGGAGCGGTCAGCAGGGAGCGGTACTGGTTGAGTTCGAGGTCTTCTTGCATGGGTCGGTCTGCTCTCGGTCGCTTTTAAGCACGAAGGCACGAAGGGGGCGAAGGACACGAAGGGATTTTTACTTGTCTGGTTCGTTTGTGGGCTTCGGTTCTTCGTGGCTTCGTGCTGAACCCGCTGCGGGGTCAGTTTTGAAAAAGGCGTTGGAGATTTCGACGTAGCGTTGCACGGCTTCCGGCGGCAGCGTTCGCCACAGGAGGAACTGTTTGCGGATGTCGGTGAGGAAGGGGCGGTTGAGGCGGTGCCAGGTGGCGGGGTTGCCGGCTTCACGGGTGAGGCGGACGCGGACGTCGAAGACGTTCTGCTGGCCGGTGGGGTGGATGGCGAGGCGGAGGAGCTGGATGACGCCGAGGTCGTAGGGGGCGAGCCAGATGCGGGCGGACAAGCCGCGGGTGATGGCGGCGTCGGGATCGGGGGAGAATTTGTCGGTTTCCAGGAAGGGGGCGAGGTTGTCGGCGGTGAACTTGCCGGCGCCGGTTTGGGAAGCGGTGGTGAGGAACTCGGCGAGGAACGCGCAGACGCCGCGGGCGGCGGTTTCGTTGACGGTGAAGGGGAGCTCGACATCGAGGATGTCGCCGACGGGGGGGGGCAGCCGCCAATCGCGGGCGAGCGAGGGAGCGGCGACCCGCGAGGCGGCGCGCGCCGGCCAGAGGGCGGACAGCATCACCAGTCCGAGCACGGCGCCCATCGTGACGATCGCCGAGAGCGAGGAGTAATTGAGATCGGCCCCGGGCAGCAGGTGCGTGCCCGAAAGGAGGGTCGCGAGACCCTGACCGAAGATATAGCCAAACACGACGCCGAGGGTGCCCAGGGCCGCGGCTTCGGCGAGAAAGAGCATGCCGACATGCGCCGGGGCCAGGCCGACGGAGGTGTAGACGTGGATCTCGCGGGTTCGTTCGGCGACGGCCCCGAGCATCGTGTTGAGGACGATCACCCCGGCGATGAGCATGGGCACAAGCACGGTGGAGAAGTCCTGCGGGCGGGCGCCGGCGGTGGCGTTGATCGCGCGGACCGTCGCGCCGTCGGAGGCGTACACGGTGATATCGGCGCGACGGGCGAAGGTTTCGGCGACTTCCTCGAGCTGCTGCGGAGACTGCAGATGGGCCGGGCGCAGCATAATGCTGGTGAGCCGGGCGCCCAGGTCGCGCGCCAGGCGGGCGGGCACGATGGCGATGGAGCTGGGCGGGAAGAAGCGGGCGTGGGCCTCGGGACGGTTGGTGGACTCGCCGGCGCTGTCGGTGACGGCCGCGGAACTGCCCGAGCCGGAGGGATCGATCGGCGTGAGCGAATCATCGGTGAGCTGGCGGAGGCTGGCGAAGGCGTCGTCGGAAAACACGCCGGCGACCTGCAGGCGATGACCCGCGAGCAGCACCCTGTCGCCGGCAGACACGTGCAGGGCCGCGGCGATCGGCACGGGCAGCCAGCAGGCGTTGGCGGGAGCGGTGGTGAAGTGGGGCAGCACGCTGTCGATCGGCGTGGCGTGAAAGGTTGCCTCGGCGGGGTCGAGACCGAGGAGGGCGGACACGAGGGTGGCGTCTGGCGTGGCGGGATTTTTCACGGGAATCGACCAGATGTCCTCGGAACGCTGCGAGGCGAACCACCAGCGGCCGGCGACGGGTCCGGGGGCATCGTGGGCAAAGGTGGTGGCGGTGGTGGCCGGGGCGCTGGCGGGGTTGTCCGCGGCCAGCGTGATATCGGCGGGAAGCGCCAGGGCGGCGGCAAGGTCGAGGGCATGCGGCGGCAACTCGCGCCAGGCGCGCTGGCGGATGAGGATGCCCGGTGGCGGTGGGGCGACGCTCAGGTGCACACGGGCCGGCGACACGCGCACGGATTCGCGCACGCTGGTGAAGCACAGCAGCGTGAAGGTCAGCAGGATCAGGGTGGTGAGCGTGAGCGCCGTGCGGGTGCCACGGCGGCGCATGTTGGAGAGCCCGAGGCGGACGGCGGCGCCCAGCACCGCGCCGCGCTGCAGGCTGGTGATGTGGCCGGCCGCGCCGCCGCGGGCGCTGCCGGCGTTGCGGATGCGCGTGATTTCCTCGTCGAATTTTCCCCACAGAATATAGACCACGGTGGAGGAGAGGATCAGGATGAAGAAGGCGAGGATGATCATCATCGGCGCGGCGGAAATGCGGAACGCGGGGTGGAACCAGAGGGCCCCGGTCATGAGGGCAAAGATCAGCGCGAACCAGCCGATCTGGCGGTACACGTTCGTGGCGCCCACCAGCAGCCGCTCGAGAAAATAGGAAAAGGGAATGATCCCCAGGAGCAGGAAAATCACGCCGTGGATGATGCCGTTGGAGGTGGCGATGAGGTTTTCGTAAACCTGCTGCTGCAGCGACCAGAGGGCGCTGGAGGCGGCCAGGAAGGCGGGGGTGTCGCCCCGGGCCCGGGCGGCGCGGCCGGCGTCCAGCTGCCGGGCGCTGGCCGCGTGCAGCTCCCGGATCACCTCGTTGGAAATGCCGAACTTTTCCAGGTCGGCTTTGCGGCGCGTGTCGAGGGCGAAAAGATCCTGCGCCGTCCGCCACGAGAAGGGCCCCAGGTCCGCGAGATCGGTCGTGTCAAAACCCTGGCCGAGCGGATGCTCGGGATCGGCGTTGATCAGCACCAGGCGGTTGGATGTCACCCCGCGCCCCGCAAGCAGCTGCCAGCGCAGCTTCGGCGGGAAAAAGATCGACGCGATGCCGCCGGCGCCGCCGCCCTCGCCGGCATAATCGGCGGTGAAAATATTGGAGAACTCGGCGCGATCAAGGCGGCGGGCATCGAGGATGTCGAAGGTGGTCAGCAGGTCGAGACCCCGGGGATCGAACAGGTAAAACGCGTCGAGCCGCTGGCAGTCGAAGAGCATGGCGCGGACGGGACGGGAGGGCTCGGGGTAAAAATCAGTGACGAGGCCGGCGTTGGCGCCGCTGCCGTTGGCGATGAGCGTGCGCACCGGGCGGCCGGCGTCGTCAAAGGTGAAACCGCTGAGGGCATCGCGGGTGTTGGGAATGCGCAACGCCAGCGGAAACTGCGCGGTGCCATCGGCAGTGGTGATGGCCACATCCACACGGCGCACGCCGGCGAGCGGCGGCCCGATGGGGCGGCCGTTCTGCTGGCACTCCACCCCCAGCACCGTGCCCGCCGCACGGAGCCGCGGCAGGGATTCGCCCGCCGCACGCTCGTACACCGTGACCTCCTGGTCCGCGGCATAGAGAGGCAGGTCGGTGCGGGCAAAGAAGTAGGGATCGGTGAGTGCCCCGCGCTGGTCGCCGCGCCGCGGATTGCCCAGGAGGAGCGCCCGAAGGCTCTGCGATTGCGCAACCAGCGAGGGAATGCGCAGGTGCTCCGCGGTGTCGCCGGGTGTGTCGAGACGCGGCGCCGGATCGCCGATGGTGGCCAGCGCCCCGGCGGGCTGCGCGAAGGCCAGGGCGGCATCGGAGGAAAACGCGCGGCGAAGCGGGAAGAAGCTTTCCAACGTCAGCGTGTTTTCCAGGGACTGCGCCGCAAAGTTCGCTGACGCGGGGGCATAGCGCCGCAGCGCCTGCGCAAAACCTGCCAGCTGCCCGGAAGCGTCGATGGCGCGGGCATAGCTGCTGCGCGGAAAGAAGCCGAAGGC
>JBEHXY010000318.1:0-4907 GCA_048498455.1 Planctomycetota bacterium
CAGCGTCAACGTCGCGGGATGGTCGGCATCCGGCGTGCTGGACCGCAGATCGTCCGCCAGCAGCGCCCGCGCCACCGCGATCTCCCGCTCCTCGGCCTCCGCCAGCCCCAGCGGCCCCGACGTCCCCGCCAGCCCCGGCCCGATCGTCAGATGCAGCGTCCGCGCGTTGCCGCGCGTCCCCTTCGCGAGCAGTCCGCTGGGCGTCGAAAGGGCGATTTCCTGGTTCAGCGGCCCCACGAGCACCCGCACCGTGTCGCCCGCCGCCTTGCCGTTCAATTCCACCGGCAGCTTCCGCCCCGCCTCATCCTTCACCTCCAGGTGGGCAAGCACCTCCGAGGGGTTCACCGTGTCGTTGAAGGAAAGGTCCACCAGCACGCGCTCTTCGGTGTCATAGGCCACCTGCCGCGCGCCGGTGAGTTCCAGCGGCGTGGTGGAAAAGGTGGTCACCACCGGCGCCGGCAGCGTGTATCCCCCGGCCATGGCCACACCCTCGGGATGCACCGTGGCCGTGAACCTGGTGGCCCTGGGCAGCGCGTTGGCGGGAACGAAGGTCAGCGTCCGCGGGTCCTGCCAGCGGAAATCGCCGCGAATCGTCGGCGAAAACGTCACCGGGTCCGGCTTGCCCTCGCCGCGCGCGACGGGGCCGGGAACGCCCGTATCCAGGTTGAACGTCCAGGAGAAGGCTGCCCCACCGTCGCCCGATCGCCGGCGCTCCGACGGCACGATCTCCCCCGCGCCCGGCGCGAAGCGTTGCACCGCCAGGATGTCGCGGCGCGGAGCCCGCGAACGCTCCACCTGGTCATAAGCGACCCACGCCGCCGCGTTGGCCACTGCAAAAGCAAGAACGGTGATCCAGAACCGCCGGCGTCCTGCCGGCCCAGTCGACGTGCTCATATCGCATCTCCGATGCGGGTGTCTGTGTGCCGCGCAGTATATCGACGCGCAAGCCAATTCCGCTTGATGCGCCGAATTTGCCCGCCCGCCGCCGCCGCCCGCGAAAATGCACAGCGCCCGCTCCGGCTTTGAATTGTGCGCGCTGCTTCCCTATTGTTTCCCCATGCCCTCCACCGTTTCCCCCCGCCGACGCACACTCGCCCTTCCCACCTGGGATTCCCTGCAGCACGCCATCGCCACGTGCGAACGCTGCCCGCGCCTCCGCACCCATTGCCGGAACATCGCCGCCACCAAGCGCGCCGCCTTCATCGATCACACCTACTGGGGCAGGCCCGTGCCCAATCTCGGTGCTCCCACCGCCCGCCTCCTGATCCTCGGCCTCGCGCCGGCGGCCCATGGCGCCAACCGCACCGGCCGCATGTTCACCGGCGACCGCTCCGGCGACTTCCTGTTCGAAGCCATGCACGCCACCGGTTTCGCCAACCAGCCCACCAGCGTTCACGCCGCCGACGGCCTCACGCTTCTCGATTGCGCCATCACCGGCGCCGCCCACTGCGCCCCGCCCGACAACAAGCCCACCCTCGACGAAATCGCCAACTGCCAGCCTTTCCTCGACCACACCGTCGCCCTCATGCCCAATGTCCAAATTCTCCTCGTCCTGGGCAAAATCGCCTTCGACGCCGCTCTCGCCCTCGCCAGGCGCCACAACTGGTGGAATCCGCCCCACCCGCGCCCCGTGTTCGGCCACGCCGCCGCCCACCCGCTGCCCCGCGGCCCGCTGCTGCTCTGCTCCTACCACCCTTCCCAGCAGAACACCTTCACCAAGAAACTCACCCAGCCGATGCTGCAGCAGATCTTCCACACCGCCCGCGCCCACCTGCAAAAAATCGCCCCTTCCTGAATCCCCCATCGCACCGGCCTTGCCCGACGCAACCCGCGCCGCCGCCCGACCTCTGTACGTTCGACCATCACTTTCTCGCTGAAATCAGCGCCGAACAAATCTCATCGCACGCCTTCCCCGCCTCCTCTCCCCCGCAATTCACCCCCGCCAGCACCGCAAAGCCTTTCCGCGGCGCCATCCACACCGTGCAGTACCACATCGTGTTCGAGCCCGAGTGCGTGTACACCCGCCCGCCGCCCCACCCCCGGTCCATCGCCATCCAGCCGCCCATGTACGACTGCCCCTCCGCCGGCGTCAGCAACGCCTCCCGCTCCCTGGCCCCAAGAATCGTCGCCTCCTCGCCCTTCAAAAACAGCGCCACGAACTTGCCCCAATCCTCCATCGAGCAATGCACCCGGCCCGCCGGCCCCATCTGGCTCGGGTTGTCGTTCCGCAACGCCACCGCCTTCCCGGCGATCACCACGTGACCCCACGGCTGATCCACCTCCGTCCCCTTGCCCGGCGGACCAAACCCCGCGCTGTCCATCCCCAGCGGTTCCAGCACCCGCTTCCGCAGGACCAGTTCCCAGGGCTGCCCCCTCTTCGCCTCCACGACCGCCCCGAGAATCACATACCCCACGTTCGAATACGCATAGGTCTTGCCCGGGGGAGTCAGCGGCGGCTTGGCCAGGGCATCCGCCACCAGCGCCGCACGCTGCGCCGGCAACCCCGCGCCGCCGGGCTCGTGCAGCCGCCAGTCCATGTCGTGCGGCAACCCCGCCGTGTGCGCCATCAGCTGCGCCACCGTCACCCCCGCCATCGCCGCGTCCATCTTCCCCTTCAGCGCCGGAAACAGGTCCGCCATCGTCGCCCCCGCCGAAAGCTTCTGCTCCTCGATCAATTGCCCCACCAGCACCGCCGTCATCGCCTTGGTGTCCGATCCCAGATGCACCTGGTCCCCGCCCGTCACCGCTTCCGGCGACCCCATCTTCCGCACCCCCGCCGCACCCAGCGCCACCACCCCTTCCTTCTCCACCACCGCTCCCCACATGCCCGGCATCGATGGATGCTTCGCCAGCACCCCCTTGACCACCCCCGACACATCCGCCACCTTCCGCTGCGTACCTGCACCACCCGCCTGCCCCATCAGCAGCCCTGCCCCCCCCAGCCAACCCATCACCAGCATCCAACGCATCCGCTTCCTCCTGCAAGCCCTAGTTCCATTATGGACGAACCCGCCCCTGGCGCCCCACGATCATCGCCGCGGCAGTCCCGCAGACGGCCCGCGCAACCGCCAACCCAGCGCCACAGGATTCCCGCTTCTATGAACTTATGGCCCATTGTGCCTGCTTTTGTTGACGGCCGAAAATGCCGTGGTATGTTCGAAATGATCGGTAAAAGTACCGATACGCATCTGCGTAAAAGCTGCATGTCTGAGCCTTGGAAGAAGGAATCGCCCACCGTGAACAAGCCCCTGCTCTCTCCACATCGTACCCTCCCCCTGGTCGCCCTCGCCCTGTGCCTCCTCCCCGCCGCCGCGTTCGCCGCTCCCCCCGCCTTCCAGAGCGCCGTGACCGCCAACAGCCCCTACCTCTACTACCGCCTCGGCGAGTCCTCCGGCACCACCGCCGCCGATTCCAGCGGCAACAGCCGCGACGGCACCTACCTCAACAGTCCGACCCTTGGCGTTCCCGGCGCCGTCAGCGGCGATACCGCCGCCACCTTCTCCGCGTCCAGCCAGCAGGCCGTCACCACCGCCAATGCCGCCGGCTTCGGCTCTCTTATGGGCAACGCCTCCTGGGAATTCCTCTTCAAAACGACCGATACCGCCACCCAGATGGCCCTCGGCGGCTCTGAAAACACCGGCTCCGTCACCGGCTGGGAAGCCACCCTCAACCGCAACGCCGCCGGCAGCGCCACCGTCGCCCCCGACTCCATCCGCTTCTTCCTCCGCGACAACAACAACCAGAACATCGCCGCCGCCTTCACCTCCACGACCGCCTTCGACGGCAACTACCACGACCTCGTCTTCACCTATGACAAGTCCGGCACCTCCGCCGCCACCCGCTTCCTCGCCTATGTCGACGGCGTCCAGCAAACCCTCACCTTCAGCGGCACCGGCTCCTCCGGTTCCGGCACCCCCGCCACCTTCAGCGACCTCGCCTTCAACAACACCTTCGCCGCCCGCCAGAACCGCGCCGCCACCGATTTCTATCTCAACGGCACCCTCGACGAAGTGGCGCTCTACACCTCCACCCTCTCGGCCGCCGATGTCGCCGCACACGCCGCCACCCTCGCCGCCGCCGCTCCCATCCCCGAACCCGCCTCCCTCTCGCTCCTCGCCCTGGGCGCCGCAGCCCTCGTCTCCCGCCGCCGCCGCACCCGCTGATCTCCCCGCCGCTGTCACTCCTCCAAGCCGCCGCGCGATCCGTCGCCGGCGGCTTGTTCCATTTTGCCCACCTCGCACGCTGCGCGCCAAGCCTCTCGACTCCGCTCAGCCCCTCACTTCCCCTCACCCACCGGCGCCACTCGCGCATGCGTGATCACATAAGAACCCGGTGACGGCGACACCGGCGGCATCTCTGGATCTGACGCCACCGTCACCCGCACCCCACCCCGCTGCTCCAGCACCCCCTCCACCACCACCCGGTCCCCATAATGCAACGCCACCCCCTCCTCCACGTCCGCCTCCGGCAAATACACCTGCCCCCCAGCCACCAGCACATACAAGGGCGACAGCTTCGCCGGACCCACCCGTCCCCCGACCCGCCCCTCCAACCGCACTTCCTGCCCCACCATGCGATCCAAATCCTGTCGCATAACCCCCTCGCGGGCCCGCTCCGCACACCCCGCCAACAAAACCGCCATCACCAACAAGCTGCTTCGCATGCTCACTCCTCATCGCTCGCAGCACCATCGGTCAATCGAATGCCGCGCCGGTCAAGTTCCTTGATAAGCCAATCCAATCGCTCCGGGGCGATGAATTCATCCGGCAACCCCTCATTCAGCTGCTCGTACGTCAGACAGCCAGCCTCCTCGCCTGCTGCGAGCAGCCGCTCCAACCGCTCCTCCGGCCCTTCCGAAACACCATCCATCAACGCCTCCCGAACGCCCTCAATGCGCATTCTCCGTC
>JBEHXY010000319.1:0-4904 GCA_048498455.1 Planctomycetota bacterium
CATGCCCCCACGCACCCGCATCCTCCTCATCGCCCTCCCCCTCGCCGTCGCCGCCGCGCTCTCCCTCCCACGCCTCCTCGAACCCGCGCCGCCCCCGCCCGATTACAACCAGGTCGAACCCGGCCTCTACATCGGCAGCCACACCCCCTCCGCCCCGCCCGATGCCGCCGCCACCCTCAACCTCTGCGAAAACGACGACCCCTACCGCACCCCCGTCTACCAGTGGTCCCCCATCCCCGACGCCGCCCCCGCCCCCTCCCTCGACTGGCTCAACACCCAGGTCGCCTTCATTACCGCCCAGCGCGCCGCCAACCACACCGTCTACGTCCACTGCAATGCCGGCAAATCCCGCTCCGCCCTCGTGCTCACCGCCTACCTCATGCAGCAACGCCACCTCTCCAAAGCCGACGCCCTCGCCCTGCTCCAATCCAAACGCCCGATCGTCCATCCCATCGCCCCCTTCATGGACCTCCTCGACCAATACCAATCCACCCTCCACTGAACGCCCCCCCACGCCCTCCGCCCCGCAGCAGTTTTTCCGCCCGCTCCCTGCCTATACTTTCGCAGGAGGCTCTCACCATGCGTCTCTTCATCGCCCTCAATCCCCCCGCCGATATCGCCGCCAACCTCGCGGCCGTGCAACAAACCCTCGCCCACACCCGCGCCGACATCGCCTGGACCGACCCCCACGCCTTCCACATCACCCTCAAGTTCCTCGCCGACGCACCCGAAGCCCTCCTCCCCGAAATCTTCGCCCGGCTCACCCGCTCGGCCGCGCAAGTCCCCGCCTTTCCCCTCGAAGTCGAGGGCGTCGACAAGTTCCCCCCCAGGGGCCCCGCACGCGTCATCATTTCCCGCATCCTCTCCCCTGACAACCGCCTCACCAAGCTCCACCGCCTCATCGATTCCGCCCTCGGCGGCATCGGCCTGCCCATGGATACCCGCGCCCTCGTCCCCCACCTCACCCTCGGTCGCGTCCGCTCCAACCACGGCCTCAACCGCCTCCTCCGCCTCCTCGACAAACACGACCTCGACTTTTTCGGCTCCTTCGCCGTCGCCTCCGCCACCCTCTACCAGTCCACACTCACCCCCGATGGCGCCCTCCACACCCCCCTGCACACCGCCCCCCTCGCCGCCCCCGCGCCCACCCTTCAACCTGCCCCCTGACCCATCCGCCGGCCCCCCGTTGCACCCCGGTTGCGCCCTCCCCCACCGGCGATTCTCGCTTTGTATTTTCCACCTCCGCCCTGACAATACCCCCTTCTTCCCGCATGCACCCCGGAGCCCCCGTGCCCAAAGTCCTCGCCACCATCCTTGCCTTCGCCACCATCGCCCTGCTCGCCGTCGTCATCGCCATGAGCATCTCCCGCCAGTCCCAGCAGGCCGACGCCGACCGCCGCCAGCGCGACACCGACCAGAAACTCGCCGACCTCCAGCGCCGCCTCGACAACCCCCAAGCCCCCGCCGCCACCACCCCGCCCATCCCCACCACGCCCGCCTCTGCCCCCGCCGCCCCCGGTGGGGGGGCTCCCTCCGGTGGAGGGGCTCTCTCTGGTGGGGGGACTCTCTCCGTCGTCGAAAAGCAGCGCCAAACCGCCACCATCATTTCCGAAGGCTTCCGCCTCCTTGCCACCCGAAAGCCCGCCGACGCCCAGCAGGCCATCCTCCTCTTCCAGGAAGGCGTCGACAAAATCGATGACAAAAACCCCGCCTTCTACCACGGCCTCGGCCGCGCCTACATCGTCCTCAAGCAGTACGACAAGGCCATCGACATCCTTCAGCAAGGCCGCCGTGCCGCACCCGACAGTTCCGAAATCACCAGCGCCCTCGGCTGGGCGCTCTTCGACCAGGGCCAGTTCTACCAGGCTCGCCTCACCTGGGAACGCGCCATCGCCCTCGACCCCCACTACCTCGACCCCTGGTCCGCCATGGCCTGGATCTACCTCGCCATCGGCGAACGCGACAAGGCCGTCACCGGCTTCCAGGTCCTCGTCGACTCCGGCGCCGAGCGAAAAGACTGGATCTACGGCCTGGGCATGGCCCGCGCCCGCAACACCAACCTCGAGCAGATCCGCTCCCAGTTCCCCGCCATGCCCGACCCCACGCTTTTCACCACCCCGCCCGCCACCTCCCCCGCCACCCCCGCCACCTCCGCTCGCTGATCGCCCCCTCCCACAAAAAAAACACAGGCGACGGAATCACTCCCATCGCCTGCGCCTTCTTGTCACTGCTCCCCGCGGTCAGCTAGCGCTCGCCGCGGTCTCCCCTTTTCCCCCGAACACATAGCTCATCACGATCATCACCGAAAACATCACCCCGAAAATCAGCGCGATCTGGAACCCCACGTTGATCACGTTCACCACCCCCTGCGATGGCGAAAGCGTCCGGTTCCCGAAGAACAAGAGCACCGCCAGCGACGCAAACATCGCCAGCCACCGCCAGTACCGCGGCCGCATCATCCGCCACCGCTCCGCCACCTGTTCCTGCGTCAGCGACTGGTACTGCCGCTTGATCGTGTTGTCGAACTTCCGCCGCTTCCTGGTCGTACGCTTCGCCATCGTCTTTTCCTCGCACCGGTGAACCTGAACAATCCCGCTCCCCCAAGAGCCGGCCGGACCTGTCGGCCCGGCCGGCCGTCATTACCCCGAGAAACTCGGGAGCAGCCTCACACCGAGGCCGTCGCCATGCCCACGTCGCTGACCGACTGGGTGGTCTTGAGTTCGAAGTCCGGGTAGGCCAGGGCGCCCACTTCCGGAATGTCGCAGCCCTGGATTTCCGCTTCGCGGGCAACCCGCATCGGCAGAACCAGGTCGCTGACCTTGAAGAACACATACGACATCAGGCCGCCCAGCACGATGCACGTCAGGCCGCCGATCGCTTGCGCGCCCAGCTGCCCCATGCCCATGTGGCTGAACCACTTGACGCCCGGGGCCACCGACCCGATCGGCATGATGCCCACGACCTGGTTGCCAAAGTCGCTCGCCGTCACGCCGTTCCAGCCGCCGCCGTACTCGCCGGTGGCGAACAGGCCCACGCACAGAACCCCGAACAGGCCGTTGATGCCGTGCACCGAGACCGCGCCGACAGGATCGTCCACGCCCATGTTGTCCCAGAAGAACACGCTGTACACCACCAGCACGCCCGCGATCAACCCGATCACCACCGACCCCAGCGGGCTCACAAAACCCGACGGTGCCGTGATGGCCACCAGGCCCGCCAGCATGCCGTTGCACATCATCGAGGGGTCCGGCTTGCCGAACTTCAACTGCATCACCACCATCGACGCCAGGGCCGCCGCGACGCCCGCAAGCATCGTGCACACCACCACCGCGCTGATGCGCAGATCCGTGCCCGCCAGCGTCGAGCCCGGGTTGAACCCGAACCAGCCGAACGCCAGCACGAACGTGCCGCCCATCACCATCGGAAGATCGTGGCCCGGAATCGCTACCGGCTTGCCGTTGACGAACTTGCCCAACCGCGGGCCTATCACGATCGCCCCCACCAGGCCGATGATGCCGCCCATCAGGTGCACCACGCCCGATCCCGCGAAATCCACATACCCGTGGCCCATGCCCAGCTTGACGCCCAGCTGCGCCAACCAGCCGCCGCCCCACGCCCAGCACCCGAAGATGCAGTACGGAACCGCCACGAACAAACCATACAGGCAGAAGTTGCCCCAGCGCCAACGTTCGCACATCGTGCCCGTCGGAATCGTCGCCGTCGTGTCCATGAACACCATCATGAAGAAGAACAACGCCAGCACGCCCGTGTCCGAGCAGCCGTTGAGGAAAAAGCCCTTCGTGCCCAGGATCGTCCAGCCGTTGATCACCCAGCCGGAATTCAGCACCGCCGTCCCCGGTCCCAGCGTCGAGTACCAGCCCGGACCCACCGGTGCGTTCCACCAGTTGCCCCAGCCGATCGCAAAACCGTACGCCCAGAACGCGATGCAACCCAGCGGGTAAATCATCATGTTCATGGCGAACGTGTGCGCCGCGTTCTTCGCCCGCGTCAGGCCCGTTTCGACCATCGCAAAGCCCAGCTGCATGAACATCACCAGGAAGCCTTCGATCAGCACCCACACCATGTTGATCGAGTAGGTGTTGTGCGCGATCTTGTCATACAGCTTCGAGGTGTTCTCTTTGACATACGTGTTCGGATCATCCCCCGTGATCGCATTGTTGCCCTTGGCGTCGGCCTGCACCGCGCCAGGATCCACCGCGCTGCCCGAGTTGGCGCCCGTCGGATCCGGAAAAAGATGATTCCCGTTCGCGTCCTTCGCTTCCGCATCCGGATTCGCATACACAGGCAACGCCGAAATCGCCGCTGCCGCCGGATCCGTTGCCGGCGCTGAGCTCGCCGCCGCCGCTGTCCCTTCCCCTGTCGTCGCAGTCATGGTGGATTGCGCCCAACTGATCAACGGCACTACCAGGATGCCAAGAAGGACGGCGAACGCCGTGGCCTTCATGCGCCGCGCCAAACCGTACTTCGGTTTGCGCTGCCATAAACTGGGACTTGGGGTCTTCACTCGAAGGCTCCTTTTCCTGCTCCCCAGAAGGACTCCGCGCGCTCCGTGTGGGGATCCACGAACCGCGACGCCACCTAAGGCCGACACCGCCGCTCCCGCGCGGCAGCATGCAATGCTTGGGTCGCGGTGCCCATTACAAAGACAATGCCACCACCGCCCCGCCCGCCCTCTCTCCACGCCCCGTTTCTCCCCTCCTCCCCCCCAATCCGGCCCCGAAACCGCAAAAAACACCCAAAAAATCACCCCGCCCATCCCATGAAAATATCTAAAGTCACGGCCCCTCCTCGCAAATGACCCGCCTCCTCCCATCCAGACGCTGTCTAGTTCTTAAGCGGCAGCCCCCGCCATGCATCCTTGCCTCACGCCCCCTGCTCTGTAA
>JBEHXY010000320.1:0-4883 GCA_048498455.1 Planctomycetota bacterium
TCCGGAGGATCGGCGGCTGGTGGTGGAGGCGCTGGCGTTGTATCCGGCGCCCGAGAACGAGCAGGCGTTGATCGATTTTCTGGCGACGGCGCCGGGGACGGCGGGGGATGAGATTTTTACTCGCGAGAATGCGATGCGGCAGTTGGGGAAGATGGGGGATGCAAAGGCGGCGGAAGCGGTGGCGAAGCATTTGATCTCTGCGCGGATGCGCGGGACGGCGGGGCAGACGCTGACGGGGATGGGGGTGGTGGCGGAGGATACGGTGGCGCCTTACCTGCAGAACGAGGATGTGGGGGTGCAGCGGGAGGCGTGCACGGTGCTCAAAACGATCGGGACGAGCAAGAGCGTTGCGGCGCTGCAGCCGCTGGCGGGGAGCAGCAATGCGGGGGTGAAGCGGGCGGCGCAGGGGGCGATTGATGCGATCCAGGGGCGGGGGAAGTGACAGGGTGGGGGAAAGAAAGATCGTGATGTTTAGATGGCGGGAGGTATGATCGGGCGCGTTGGGGAATGAGAGCAGGGTGAAGGCATGAAGGAGGTGGGTATGCGAACGGCTTGTTTTTGGGGTGTGGGGGTGATGATGGTGCTGGCGGGGGTGGCGGCGGGGCAGGATTTTTCGCTGTTTGTGGCGGGGGGCGGGGTGGCGACGACGGAGGGGGCGGCGACGGAAGGTGGGGGGACACAGGCGGCGGGGCCGCTGGTGGACAATCCACAATATGCGTCGTGGGCGAAGCATCGGGTGGGGTCGCTGGTCACGACGAAGGTGCACACGCAGCTTCGGATGCAGGGGGGGATGGCCTCGACGACTGACATGCAGATGATGATTCGACTGGTGGAGGTGACGCCGGAGGCGGCGACGGTGGAGATGCAGATCGGGCTGCCGCAGGTGGGAGGCGTGGCGGTGGCGCCGATCAAGACGGAAATTCCTGCGAAGGTGCCGCAGGAGATGGTCGGGGCGGGGGCGGGGATGATGGGGGTGTTGCCGGGGCTGGGCGGTGGCAAGAAGGAAGGAAAAGAGGACTTGGAGGTTTTGGGGGAAGTGATCAAAACGAAATGGCAGGAGATGGACGTGTCGCAGCAGGGGATGGAGGGGCACGTGAAGACGTGGATGTCGGACGAGGTGCCGGGGCAGGTGGTGAAAATGGAGATGACGATCCACGGCGACACACTGGACCAGACGATGACGCAGACGCTGGTGGGGATCGTGGAGGGGGCGGGGACGAGCCCGGCGGGAGCGGGGGCGGCGACGCGGGGGAAATGAGTTCGCGGGGGAATGCAGGGGCGGGCGCAGGAGGTTGGGGGTGCCGCCACGAAGAGGGTCAGGGCTCTTGTGGGCCGAGGGTGAGGGTGCGGTTGTGGTCGGCGACCACGGTGAGGGTTGCGCCGGCTTTGGTGAGGGCGTAGCGGGGGGGATGGTTCTGGAAGTCGATGGGGAGGGATTGGAGTTCGGTGGGGAGGAGGCGGTCGAGGGTGTCGGGCCATTTGCCGGTGGTGGCTTTGTGTGCGGCGGCGGCAAGGAGGGTGCGGGCGAGGTCGTGATTGAGGCGGGCGGCGCGCTGGCTGAGTTCGAGACGGTTGAGGATGACGAGGGAGGAGGTGGCGGTGCTTTCGAAGGCGGTTTGGATGCGGGCGGCGTGGGCGGCGGGGGATTCGGTTTTCTGTTTGGCAAGGAGGAGTTCGGGGGGCAGCAGGTCCATGGTTTTGGGGGGCCATGCGACGGCGATGCGCTGGGCGAGGGCGGCCAGGGCCTTTTCGCCGGCAGCGCCCTGGCGGAGGGCCGCGACTTCCTCGTCGAAGGTGTGCTTGATGCCGATGAGGACGGTGTCCCAATCGGCGGTGGCGGGGTCGATGGTGCGGAAGATGTCGAAGGTGTCGGAGAGCTGGGCGAGGGTGGCGGCGTGGCCGGTGGCGACGATTTGGACTTCTTCGAGGAGGAGCCAGCGTTCGTTTTCGTCGGCGATGGTGGCGGCGGCATCGATGGGAGGGAGGGCGTCGAGGGTTTTCTGGAACTGAGCGCACTGGTCGGCGGTGAGGATGCCGGAGCCGGCGATGGCGCCGAGGGTCTGTTCGGCCTGCATATCCAGGGCGACGGCGGTGAGGGCACTGAAGATGCTTTCGTTTGCGATGTGTCTGGCGAGGCGTTTGACGGTGAGGAGGTCGCGGAGGGCGCCGGGGAGATCGTTGGCGGCGGCGCGGCGTGTGGCGCGGGCGCAGAGCGTGGGGGCGACGTCGCGCATGGTGGCGAGGATGGGGGCGGCGGCGGTGAGGAGACGTCCCTCTTTGCTGTAGAGGGGTGTCCACCAGCGGGGTGCATCGGCGGCGGCCTGGGCGAGGGTGAGGGCGTCTGCGGATTGCTCAAGAAAATCGACGAGATGGGGGAGGTCGCCGGGGTTCCAGAGATGGAGGTGGGCGGACTGTCGTTTCTGGTATTCGCGCGCGGCGGCGTCGTCGGTGAGGCCTTGCCGGGTGAGGGAGGTTTCGTAATCGAGCCAGGGATTTGCGGAGGACTGGCCGCCGGCCATGCGGGCGATGGCTTGTCGTTCGCCCTCGAGTTGGTTGGCGGGGACGATGGCGAGCCAGCGGGTGAAGCCGTTGGTGTCGGGGGTGACGCCGGCGGCGTGCCGGTGGTTCCAGGCGCCGAGGTAATCGACGGTGCCGTCGGCGTGGAGGGGTTCGGTGACGATGGTGGTTTTGGGGCCGAGGGTGAAGGGAGGCGCGGGGCGTGTGGCGGGGGTCATGACGAGGGGAGTTTGCTGCGCGGGCGCGGCGAGGGCGGGGAGGAGGACGAGGAGCAGCGGGCGGATGCGCGGCGTTGGCATACGGGGCCTTTGTGTTTGCTGCGATTGTACAGGGTGGGCGGGGCGCGCGGGATATCACCACAGAGGGCAGGGAGGGCACAGAGGAACGGCGTGGGGAGGAAACGGACACTCAGTGCGCTCTGTTTCCTCTGTGGGTTGAAAGAGTCGCTGGCGGGACCCCGGCCTTGCGTTTCACGCATGGCTATTGGGTGCTGCTCTGTTCTCTATTGTGGGGTCAATGGCCGGTGATGAAGGATTGGGCGTCTTTGGAGAGTTGTTCGAGGCCTTCGGCGGTGTGGTACATCATGTGGCCGCCGGCGTAGTATTTCTGGGTAATGTTTTTGCGGATGTTGGGGGCCATGCGCATGTGGTTGAGGGTGTAATCGACGGCGAAGAAGGGGGTGGCGAGGTCGAAGCGGCCCTGGCAGACGAGGAGGCGGAGGCGGGGATTTTCGGTCATGGCGTTGCGGAGGTTGTCGCCGACGTAGAGGTAGCCGGAGACACCATTGCCGCCCCAGTTCCAGGGCTGGGTGCGGCCGGAAAGGACTTCGTAAGGGAGGTCGGATTCGAATTTGAGGGTTTCGCGGACGTAGGTGTTGAAGGCGGAGGTGTAGGCGGGGAGGAAGCCGGAGAGGGAGGGGTCGTAGTCCTGCGAGGCGGCGACGGGGTCGATGGGATCACCGGTGAGGCGGCCATCGAAGCGGCCGACGATTTTGCCTTCGCCGGCGGCGGGGTCTGGGGAGCGGAGGAGTTCTTTTTCGAAGCGGGCGGGTTCGACGCGGAGGTTGGAGGCGAGGAGGTAATCGGGGCGGAGGCCGGTGAGTTCGGCGAGGCGGGCGGCGACGGCCTTGCGGTCGTCGGGGGAGAGGCCAGCGCCTTTGGCGAGGGCGACGGTGTAGTCGCTCAGGGCGTACTGCTGGGCGTCTTTGAGGAGGGCGTCGAGATTGTCTTTGTATTTGTCGGCGGTTTTGTGGTGATACCAAGCAACGGCGGCGTAGCTGGGGAGGTAGAGGGCGAAGGGGGTGTCGTTGGATTCGGAGGGGTCGAGGAGGCCGAAGTTGAGGACGGTGGACATGAGGATGACGCCGGAGACCTGGACGCCGACGCGTGACTGGAGGTGTTCGGCGAGGGCGGCGGCGCGGGTGGTGCCGTAGCTTTCGCCGGCGACGAAGACGGGGGAATCCCAGCGGTTGTTTTTAGTGAGCCAGAGGCGGATGAATTCGCCGACGGCGTTGACATCCTCGGTGACGCCGAAGAATTCCTTGGCCTTGTCGGGCTCTGCGGCGCGGGAGAAGCCGGTGTTGACGGGGTCGATGAAGACGAGGTCGGTGGAGGGGAGCCAGGAGTGGGGATTGTCGACGACCTTGTAGGGGGCGGCGGGGGCGGAGCCATCGGCGGGGATGTCGATCTTGCGGGGGCCGACGGCGCCCATGTGAAGCCAGACGGAGGCGGCGCCGGGTCCGCCGTTGAAGACGAAGGTGACGGGGCGCGCGGCGTCGGCGGGGCGGGTGGCGGGGGCGGTTGCGGGGGCGGAGGCGGACTGGGTTCCGGCGGAGGGCTGGGGGACGATGTAGGAGGTGTAGAAGATGTTGGCGCGGGGCTTGCCTTGTTCGTCTTTGAGGGCGAGGTAGCCGGCGGAGGCGGCGTAGCCGATCTTCTGGCCGCTGGCGGTGGAGAGGGTGGCGAGGGTGACGGAGACTTTTTCCGCGGGGGCGGGCGCCGGCGGACCGTCGGTGGGAGCGGGGACGGCCGGGGGCATTCGTCCGGCGGGCCGGGATTCCTGGGCGGCGGCGGTCGCCGCGAACAGGAGAAGGGTCGTCACTGCCAGGGGGGCCACGCACTGCCGCATCACGAATCTCCGCTGTTTGCCGAAGGGATTGTCGCCGCCGGGAGGAGGACGTTTCGCCCTCCCCGCCATCGCTGGTTACGTGTACAGTAAGCGTCCTTTCCTGATACGTAAACCGGAGGGCAGGCGATGCGCAGAATTGTGATGGGGTTGGTGTTTGCCGCTGCGGGGGCGGCGATGGTGGCGGCGGTTCCGGCGCCGGGCCCGGCAACGCAGCCTTCGCCGAATTATTGGAAATGGGC
>JBEHXY010000321.1:0-4875 GCA_048498455.1 Planctomycetota bacterium
GTTTTTTCGGAAACCAGCTTGTGCTGCAGGAGTCCGACGCCGAAGCGCGCGAGATCGGTTGCCGGGGAGGTGAAACCGCCGGCGGCGAGCTTCCAGCTCACGTCGTCGACCTGGTCGTCGGGGCGGCGGGTGATCTTGCCATCCGGGCGGTTGTAACCGGCGGCGCGGTTGGGGATGTCCTCCCACTGGTAGTCGGGGCGGAAGTCGGCCATGGCCAGCGGCCTGGCGATTCGCTCGGCCACCTGGTCGGCGAAGCGCTGCTTGCCGGCGCGCTGGACGACGGCGCTGAGCAGCACGTACCCGGGCGTGGAATAGAAATAGGTCGTGCCCGGCGTGTTGACCAGGGGCGAATCCTTGAACATGTCGAGCGCCGTGACCACGTCGGCGAAGGGATGGGGGTCGGCGTAGGTGGTTTTGCTGCGGACGATTTCTCCGCCGTTGGCGCCGGTGTGGGGGATGCCGCCCTGATGGCAGAGGAGCTGGCGGGCGGTGATTTTTACCCCCTTGTCGGGGAATTCAGGGACGTAGGTGCGGATGTCGGCGTCGAGATCGAGCTGGCCTTTTTCGGCGAGCTGCAGGGCGGCGATGGCGGTGACCGACTTGCAGATCGACGCCCATCGAAACTGGGTGGTGGCCGGGTCGACGGGGATGTTTTTCTCGCGGTCGGCGAAACCATATCCCTTGGACCAGGCGATTTTGCCGTCGTCGATGACGACGACGGCGATGCCGACGAATTCCTGGCGCTTGATCTCGGCCTGGATCTTCGCATCGACGCGGTCGGCGCCGGCGTAAGGGGGATTTTGTGCGAGGGCGGGGCTGGCGACCGAAAGCAGCGCGAGCAGGAAGCGGATTTTCCACAGGCTGCTGCCGGCCGTCTTGGCCCGCATGGGAAGGCTGCTGGAGATTGTCCGCATGTCCATGCATGTCTCCTTTAAGGTGAACGGCGCAACGGATGGCGAGGGCGGTGTAAGCGATTCGAGAGGTGTGCGCGAGGGGGAAGTATAACGGAAAGCGGCTGGGAGGTTGCGGCGGGGGGCGCGACCGGCGGAGAATGGGGGCGTTTGAGGAAGGAGCGCCATGGGCCGGCGGATGCGGATGTGGCTGTGCGGGCTGGCACTGTGTGCCCTGGGGGTGGCGGCGCGCGGGGCGGAGGGGGTGCAGCGGTGGGATGTTTTTGAGACAGAGCTGCATGGGCCCAGCGAAGGCAATCCCTTTGTCGAGGTGAACCTGTCGGCGACGTTTGAGCGCGAGGGCAAGAAGGTCGAGGTGGCGGGGTTTTACGATGGCGGCGGGACGTACCGGGTGCGGTTCATGCCGGGGGAGGAGGGGGCGTGGACCTATGTGACACACAGCAACCGGGCGGAGTTGGACGGGAAGACGGGGGCCTTTTCGTGCGCGAAGGCGGGCGTCGGGGATCATGGCCCGGTGGGGGTGAAGAACACGTTTCATTTTGGTTATGCGGATGGAACGGCGTATGTGCCGGTGGGAACGACGTGCTATTACTGGGTGTTTCAGCCGGAGGCGATGCAGGAGAGGACGCTGGCGAGCTTGAAGGGGTCGCCATTCAACAAGGTGCGGATGTTCGTGATGCCGACGGCGGATGCGGGGGTGGCGGGCGCGGGGGGGGTGTATCCGTTCGAAGGAGCGCCGCCGAAGGGGTGGGATTTTACGCGGTTCAATCCGGCTTTTTTTCAGGGAATCGAAAAGCGCGTGGGGCAGTTGCGCGATGCCGGGATCGAGGCGGATCTGATCCTGTTCAATGTGTATGACAAGGGGCGGTGGGGCTATGACGCGATGGGGGCGGCCAACGATGATCGGTATGTGCGCTACGTGACGGCGCGGCTGGGGGCGTATCGGAACGTGTGGTGGTCGATGGCCAACGAATTTGACCTGGGGAAGACCAGGACCGATGCGGATTGGGACCGGCTGTTCCAGGGGGTGCAGGCGAGCGATCCCTATGGGCATTTGCGGTCGATTCATCACAGCATGCGGCTGTATGACTATGGCAAGCCGTGGGTGACGCATGCGAGTTTGCAGAATGGGTCGGCGGTGGAGGATTTCGGGCGGGCGGAGCTGTACCGGGATGTGTGGAACAAGCCGGTGGTGCTGGACGAGGTGAAATATGAGGGGAACCTGGAGCAGCGGTGGGGGCAGCTCTCCGGGGAGGAGATGACGGCGCGGTTCTGGCAGGGGGCGATCGCGGGGACCTATGTGGGGCACAGCGAAGCGCTGCGGGAGGCGGCGACGCCGGGAGGTGGGCCGGTGTGGATGGACCAGGGAGGCGTGCTGCGCGGGCAGAGCCCGGCGCGGATCGGCTTTTTGCGCAAGGTGCTGGAGGCGGGGCCGGCGGAGGGGATCGACCCGATCGACAAGTGGCAGGATGTGCATACGGCGGGGAAGGCGGGAAGTTATTACCTAATCTATTTCGGGCGCGAAACCCCGACAAGCTGGCGGTTTGAGCTGCCCAAGGCGGGGTTGAAGGAGGGGATGACGTTCAAGGCCGAGGTGCTCGACACGTGGGGGATGACGAGCACGCCGGTCGAGGGAACTTTTGAGATCGTTGCGGATGGGAAGTACCGGTATCACGCCAAGGGGCCCGAGGTGAAGCTGCCCGGGAAGCCTTACCTGGCGCTGCGGATCGTGCGGGCGGAATGACGCTTTTTTGAGGAGACGGTTATGGCGGTGACCAAGCGGTGCGCGATGCTGGCGGTGGCGGTGGCCTGCGCGGCGGCACAAGGGCAGACGACCGCGCCGGCGGGCGGCGATGGCCCGGTGAAGATGACCGCGGCGGAGGATCTGCAGCGCATGTGCGCGCTGCTCCACGTGGAGCCGCTTCTCAAACGGCCGCCCTACAACTACGACGAATCGAAGGCGAATCCCTATCCGGACCTGCCCGATCCCCTGACGCTGAAAAATGGGCAGAAGGTGACGGACGCCGCCACCTGGTGGGACAAGCGGCGGCCGGAGATTGTGGAGGATTTCGAGCGCGAGGTGTATGGGCGACCGCCGAAGGAAACGCCCAGGGTGACGTGGGAGGTGGTGAGCACGGTGCCCGGGAAGAACGGGGAGGTGCCGATGGTCACCAGGACGCTGGTGGGGCATGTGGACAATTCGAGCTACCCGGCGGTGAAGGTGGACATCCAGGTGATGCTGACGGTGCCGGCGGACGCCAAGGGGCCGGTGCCGGTGATGATGCAGTTTTCCGGATTTGGCTTCGGCTTCCCCGGCGGTCCGGCGCGCGGCGGTGCACGGGGCGGGGTGGCGGCAACCCAGGGCGCGGGAACCCAGGCGGCCCCGCGGCCGGGGGTCGCGCGCGGCCCGGCGACGGGGCCCGGCGTCCCGGTCGGACCGACCTGGCAGCAGCAGATGCTGGCCAAGGGCTGGGGCTATGCGCTCCTGAACACGGGCAGCGTGCAGGCGGACAACGGCGCGGGCCTCACCAGCGGGATCATCGGCCTGGTGAACAAGGGACAGCCGCGGAAGCTGGATGACTGGGGCGTGCTGGAGGCCTGGGCGTGGGGCGCCAGCCGGGCGCTGGATTATTTCCAGACCGATCCGGCGGTGGATGCGAAGCGGGTGGGGCTTGAGGGCCATTCGCGATGGGGCAAGGCGACAATCGTAGCGATGGCGCTGGACCAGCGGTTTTCGATCGCGTACGTGAGTTCATCGGGCGAGGGCGGGGCCCGGCTCCATCGGCGGAACTATGGCGAGCCGCTGGACGCCGTCTGCATCCCCGAGGAGTACCACTGGATGGCGGGAAACTTTTTGAAGTACGTCGGCCATTGGAATGAGTTGCCGGTCGATTCACACGAGCTTGTGGCGCTGTGTGCCCCGCGGCCGGTGCTGATCACGGGCGGGACGTATGGCGATCGCGGGGTGGACACCAGGGGCATGTTCATGGCGGCCGCGGCGGCGAGCCCGGTGTACCGGCTGCTGGGCAAAAAGGACCTGGGCACCAGCGAAATGCCGGCGCCGGAGACGGCGCTAATCGACGGCGACGTGGCCTTTCGCCAGCACGAGGGCGGCCACACCGACGCCCTCAACTGGCCGACGTTCGTGCAATTTGCGTCACGTTACTGGAACAGCGCCGGCGGCAACAGGTGAAGGACGGGGGAGCGCCGGGCGGCGCGATTTTCATTGACCCTGCAGGCAGGCAGCCGTAGGGTGGCGCGCGAGGCGGGAACGTCGTACAGGGAGGTATTGCACATGCGGATGCGGTGGCTGGGCGCGGGGGCGGTTGCTGTTGCGCTGGTGGGCGGGCGGGCGATGGGCGAGACCCCGGCGCCGGCGGCCGGCAGGGGCGAAGGCGTGGCCGCGGTGGAGGGGGCGGTCCGCGACCTGACCGCGGAGGATTATGGCGTGCGCGAGCGTGCCGCCAAGCGACTGGAAGGGCTGCTCGCCGACCAGATCAAGCAGCGGGCCGCGGTGCAGGAAGTCGTCGGGCAACTGCAGGCGGAACTGGAGCGGCAGGTGCGGGCGCTGGGGATGGTCAAGGATGAAGAAGCGCGGCAGCGGATGGGGGGACTCGTGGAGATGGAGCGCGGCCTTGCGGGGTGGGCGAGCCAGGCGATGACGGCTCCGGCGGAGCTGCGCGGCAAGCTGATCGAGTGGGGCGTGTCGAAGGACGTGGCGCCGGTGGTGGCGCGGGCCTACGGACGCAACCGGGCGCAGCAGCTCGCGGCCATCAAGGAGCTCGGCAAGATGGAGGGGCCCGGCGCGGACTGGACGCTCGCGCGGCTGATCAACGAGCGCGAATCGTGGGTGCGGGCGGCGGCCATGGCGGCCGTGTGGGACCGCAAGGCGACCGACGAGGTGGTGCAGGCCGTCTGGTACCGCGGGGTGGAGGGCACCGAGCGCGAGCTGCAACGGGACCAG
>JBEHXY010000322.1:0-4870 GCA_048498455.1 Planctomycetota bacterium
CCGGAGCTGGAGCCGATGAGTTCGGTGAGAGCGGGGAAGACGCCGGTGCGCTGTTTGAGTTCGTGCTGGTTGTCGCGGTGGAGGGAGGGGTCGGCGTTGGGATTGGGGGGTCGTTTGCGCCGACGGCGATCGCCATCGCCATTGCTGGCGGCGGGGTCATCGGCGGGGACGGCGAGAAGTGTACCGCAGGAGGAGCAACGGCAGACGCCACCCTTGAAGCCTTCATCGACATGGAGGTCGGCGCTGCACTGGCTGCAATGGACGGTGACGGGCATCGAAGGGGCCTCGGGGAGATGGGCGCGGTTCAGGGCTCGACTTTGAGAAGGGAGCGCGATTCGACGAGGACATTGTACAGTTGGCGGAGGTCGTCGTCGCCGAGTTTGAGTCCGGCGGCGAGGCCATTGTTGCGGCCGAGGCGGGGACCGGCTGAGCCGTAGATCCAGCCGATGGAGATGGCCCGGGCGTCGGCGGAGGCGCCTTCGAAGCCGACCCAGAGTTTGGCGCCGACGCTGATCTTGGCGGCGGCTTTCATGCGGTAAACGCCGCGCGGGAGGAAGTCGCCTTCCTCGACCTGTGCGGAGAAGCTTTTGACGTAGAGGTCGCGGGCGTAGAGGTCGAGGCGGTGGGCGGCCTTGGCGAAGCGAAGGTGGAAAGGGCCCTGGACAATCTTGACGCCGGAGCCGGGCTTGAGGTTGCGGGGGTTGAGGTTGGGGTTCAGCTTTTCGAGGAGGGGCGCGGGGATGAGGTAGCGGCGGCCAAGCTTGAGGAAGGAGTCGCCGGGCTGGATTTCAATGAAGGGCGCGGCGGGGTCTTCGGGGACGACGGCGGAACCGAGGAAGACGCCTTCGTTCAAGGTGGCGAGTTGCTGGCGGAGCAGCGGGGCGCGGTTGTCGGTGCCGAGGACCTGGAGGGCGGCGTTGAGGGCGGCGCGCCCCTGGGCGATGTGCCCCTGGTTGAGGAGGGAGGTGCCCATGGTCATCCACTCTTCGGGGGTGCGGCTGTTGTCGGAAGTGGGCGCGGGATTGTCGGCGGCGGCATCGAGGTTCTGGCCCTGGCCGGAGCCGAGGACGGGAGTGGTGGCGTCGGCCCAGGGATCGGTGGTGCGGTTGTCGTCGAGGAAAAGGGTCTGGACGTCGAGCGAGGGATCGGGTGCGGGCGCAGCGGAGGCGGGCCGGGGCGGGGGGACATCGGCGAGGAGCTTCTGCCGGAAGGCGGCGAACTGCCAGAGGCCCCAGGCAGCGAAGGCGAGGACGCAGGCCCAGAGGGGGACTGCGACCCAGAGGGGTCTTTTTTTACGGCGGTTAGTGCGCATCATGCTTCGTCAGACGACAAGCCGATCCCCGGCGTGTGGTCCCTAGTGCCCATGCTTGCCGGCGGGGTGACCCGCGGGCTGGCACCGGACAACCTCCGTGTCCGTCACGATCAGATCCATGGGCACATCGTGGGCCTCACAAGGGAGAGGCTCGGCGACGAGCTGCTCATGGAAACACAGGGCGCACCGTACGCCCTGGAAATCCTGCTGTGCGAGGAAGCGGTCGTAGTAGCCACGACCGCGTCCAACGCGGAAACCTTTTCTGTCAAACGCCATCCCGGGGATGACGACCATGTCGATGCAGCCGAGGGGTACGGAGATTCCGGAGACGGGCTCACGGACACCCAGGCCGCTGGTTTGCATTTCGGTGTCGAGGGTTTTGATCTCGACGGGGTCCATGCGTTTGGTGTTCCAGTCGATGCGGGGGACGACGATGGATTTGCCTTCCTGCCAGGCTTTCACGGCGAGGGTGGAGGTTTCGACTTCGGAGGTCATGGAGAGGAAGATCATGATGGTTTGTGCGTGTTTGAATTCGCGCGTGGCGATGAGTTGCTGGCAGGCGGCGAGCGAACGGGTGTGGCGATCGCCGGCGGAGAGGCCGGCGAGGAAGACTTTCATCTGGGCGCGGATTTGGGCTTTGATCATGGCGGTTCTCGCAGTGGGGAACGACATGGTGTGCTGGGTATGGTAACCACAGGAAAGATGAAAGACGAAAGACAAAAGAGGAAAGGGCCGGGGAAAAGGGGTCAGGAGGCTTGTGGCGGTTGTGAGGGCGTGGGGGGTTGGGCACTTTCACGGATGGCCTGGAGTTTCGCCAGGTACTTCTGAAAGGTGGCTTCCTTGCCGCGGTCTGTGGGGCGGTAGTAGGTTTTGTCGACGCCGAGGTAGTCCTGGGGGACGTAGCCTTCGGGGTGGTCGTGGGCGTACTGGTAACCGGTGTGGCCGAGCTGCTGGGAGCCCTGGTAGTGGGTGTCGCGGAGGTGGCGGGGAACGGGGACGGTGCGGTTGTTTTCGACATCTGCCATGGCCTCGTTGATGGCGGCGTAGGAGGCGTTGGATTTGGGGCAGCAGGCCATGTAGGTGACGGCCTGGGCGAGGGTGATTTGGGCCTCGGGCATGCCGATGAATTCCACGATCTGGTGGGCGGCGGCTGCGAGGATGATCGCTGCGGGGTCGGCGTTGCCGATGTCTTCACTTGCCAAGATGGCGATGCGCCGGGCGATGAAGCGCGGGTCTTCACCGGCGTGGAGCATGCGAGCGAGCCAGTAGATGGCGGCATCGGGATCGCTGCCGCGCATCGACTTGATGAAGGCGCTGGCGGCGTCGTAGTGTTCGTCGCCGCCGGCGGAGTAGACCACGGCCTTGCGCTGGATGGATTCCTGCGCGACGTCGAGGTCGATGACGATTTTGCCGCCGGCGTTGCCTTCGCGTTTGCCTCCGGAGAGGACGGCGATTTCGAGGGCGGTGAGGGCGCGACGGGCGTCGCCGTCGGAAACGCGGACCCAGTGCTCGATCGCTTCGGGCGCGAGGTCCAGGGGCACGTTTCCGTAACCTCTTTCCTTATCGGACGCGGCGGCCAGAATAATTGAGCGGATATCCGATTCGGTGAGGGGTTCGAACTGGAAAATCTGCGAACGCGAGACGAGCGCGGAGTTGACAGAGAAGAAGGGATTTTCGGTGGTGGCGCCGATGAGGATGATCTGGCCGCGTTCCACATCGCCCAGGAGGATATCCTGCTGGGATTTGTTGAAGCGGTGGATTTCGTCGAGGAAGAGGACGGTGCGGCCGGCGCCAGGGGTGTTAGGGGGCGTGTCTTCGAGGCGGGCCTTTGCGGCGGCGAGGACTTCGCGGACTTCCTTGACGCCGACGGAGACGGCGTTGAGTTCGACGAAGTGGCAGTGGGTGTGATTGGCGATGAGGTGGGCGAGGGTGGTTTTGCCGGTGCCCGGGGGACCGTAGAAGATGACGGAGGTGAGGCGGTCGGCTTCGATCATGCGGCGGAGGAGTTTGCCTGGGCCAAGGATGTGGGACTGGCCGGTGAATTCGTCGAGGGTGCGCGGGCGCATGCGTGCGGCGAGGGGGAGAGCGGCGGCACGGCGGGAGTCGCGGAGGGGTTGGAAGAGGTCGGGCATGGGAATCCGGGGTATAAGGGAGACAAAGCCACAGGTGACAAGGTGAGGGGACTGACTGTTCGAAAGTGTAGCGTCAGTTGGTGATGGTTTCCTTTTGCGTGAATGCGCAGGGAGGCATGAATGGGGCGGTCGCGGATTGATGCGGATGAGACGGTCGTGTTTTTTCCGACGGTGGGGTGGCGGGAGGGGTGCGGGTGGCGGGTGCGGGTGCATGGGTGGATTTATGAACCTGTGGAGTATTCGCGGGTGAGGCGGGCGGCGTTGTGGGTGGTGAAGCGGGCGGTGCGGCGGCGGGTGGGAGAGGGGTTTGATTCGGTGGTGGCCAAGGAGCGGCTGGGGGTATTTTTTGCGGACAACGAGCGTGGGGAGCGGGTGCGGGTGGTGTGTTGCGGGCGGGAGTTTGCGATGGGGCGGTCGCGGGCGGATGGGCATTTTGAGGGGGAGATTTTCTTGACGGAGGCGGAGGTGAAAGCGGGGGCGGTGGCGGAGGGGAATGTTCGATGGGTAGGGTTTGAGGCGATGACGCGGCTGGGGGATTCGCGGGTGTTTACAGGGCGCGCGATGCTGCTGGAGGAGGTCGGGGTGTCGGTGATTTCGGATATTGACGACACGATCAAGGTGACGGGGGTGCTGGAGCGGCGGGCGATGTTGCGGAGCACGTTTTGCGAGGCGTTTGCGTGTGTGCCGGGGATGGCGGAGATGTATGGGCGGCTGCGGGCGCGGCATGGCGCGGCGTTTCATTATGTGTCGGCGAGTCCGTGGCAGTTGTATCCGTTTCTGGCGGAGAATCTCGGGGCGGCGGGGTTTCCGGCGGGGACGTTTCATTTGCGGCGGCTGCGACTGAAGGGGCGGAGTTTGGTGGGGGTGTTTGCGAGTTCGCTGCGGGTGAAGCGGGGGCACGTGGAGGGGCTGATGGAGCGTTTTTCGAAGCGGCGGTTCGTCCTGGTGGGGGATTCGGGGGAGCAGGATGGCGAGTTGTATGCGGGGGTGGCGCGGAAGTATCCGGGGCGGGTGGTGGCGATTTATATTCGGGAGGCGGGCGGGGAGCAGCGGGACTGGGGGAAGGTGTTTGCGGGAGTGGAGGGGTGGCGGGTGTTTCAGCAGGCGGACGAGGTGCGGTGAATCCTTGCAAACTCATGAAACGTAGCGCATGGCATGACAAGGACATTCAAGAACGTGTTGTGGGTTACAGCGGCGGCGCTTTCGCTTCTCGTGGCAATGGGGGTTCGGGCGGCGGGTCGCTGGTTCTATCCGGCAGTCCACGAATCCGGGGCTGCGGCATCACGATGGGAGCGTCGTGCGTGGGCGGCAAGAGTGGGGAGACTGATAGCCAACGCGCAGATCAACCTTGCGATCACGTGATGAAGCCGGATTCCTTGCACCACTGGATGTAGAGTTGGATGCCTTTGGTGAGAGGTGTTTGCGG
>JBEHXY010000323.1:0-4851 GCA_048498455.1 Planctomycetota bacterium
CGGCCGCGCCGATAGCCGATATAATGAGGCGTTCCTTGACTTTCGATCGGCAGCTATCCATGCTGGATCGACTCACGCCGTAGCGGAGGATGAGGCAGCCCGATGGGCAGTGCCCGCCACAGATTCTCTTTCCCTCGAGCCACCCTGCTGGGGCCCCGCGCGCTGGCGATTCTGTCCTGCGCCCTGGCGCTGCTGGCCGCGCAGCCCCTCCTTGCTGCACCCGCGACGCCCTCCCCGAAAGTCGCGACCTTCACGATTCCGCAACTTCCCCCCGATGCGGTCGCCACGGCGGCGCCCTCGCGGCGGCAGACGGCAGCCCGCGCGACGAAGTCGCAGGCGGACCTGCTTTCGTCGGCGCGGCGGCTGCACATCCTGGCGACGGTCGAGATTCTGCACCGGCTGCTGGCGGTTGAGCTTCAGCCGCCGACGATGCAGCGTGCGATGCCCTTCCTGTGTGCGCCGGCGCTGCTGGCGACGCTTGATCTTCAGCCGGCGCTGCAGCCGCGGTCGCCGGGCCACGATCCCCCCCTGCCGCTGTCGTTCGAGCAGCGTTTCGTGCTGACGCACGCCCTCCTTGCGCCACCTGTTGCCTGAATTTGCCCCGTGCAACGTGCGGTGATGCCTGCGTGCCTTGTGCCCGCGCATCGGCGTCGTTGCGTCATCCCCTGCAATCGGCAACGGATCCCTCACCATTGAACCAAAGGAACACGCCATGGTGGCCATCAGCTTCAACAAGGTCATGACCTCGATTTTCGGCTCGCGCAACGAACGGCTGATCAAAACGTATCGCCGGCGCGTCGACGCCATCAACTCGCTCGAACCGACCGTCCGCAAAATGTCCGACGCCCAGCTCAAGGCCCGCACGCAGGAGCTCGCGGCGAAGTTCCGGGACGCGGAAAACGGCGGCGCTCCCGTCGCGGAACTGGAGGTGCTGCCCGAAGCTTTCGCGATCATGCGCGAGTCGATGGACCGGCAGATCGGCCTGCGCAGCGCCTTCAACCCGGAGCTGGGCTTCAACGCCGAGCTCCTGCCCACGCAGCAGCTCAAGGACCTCTATACCGACATCAAGTTCAAGTGCGTCGGCGAGCACGACTGGCGCTTCGTCGAGATTCCCCTGGAGATGTACGACGCGATCCGCGCCATCGTCCCCGAAGACCGGCCGCCGTTCCGGGCGCGGCCCTTCGACGTGCAGCTCATCGGCGGCATGGTGCTCTTCGACGGCAAGATTGCGGAAATGGCCACCGGGGAAGGCAAGACCTTCGTGGCCCCGCTGGCGTGCTTCATGATGGCCCTGACGGGCAAGCACACGCACGTGGTGACGGTGAACGATTACCTGGTGCGCCGCGACGCCTCCTGGGTCGCTCCGGCTTTTTATGGCCTGGGCATGACCGTCGGCTACATCCAGGCGTTCATGGACAACAACACCCGCAAGCAGATGTATGGCTGCAACGTCACCTACGGCACCAACTCGGAATTCGGCTTCGACTACCTGCGCGACAACATGAAGAACTCGGTGGTCGAGCAGGTGCAGGGGACGCTGGATTTTGCGATTGTCGACGAAGTGGACTCGATCCTGATCGATGAAGCGCGCACGCCGCTGATCATCTCCGGCCCGGCGCACGATGACGCGCCGAAGTACAAGGCGTCTGACGAGGTGGTTCGCAAGCTGCTCGACGCCAACAAGCCCTGGGAACGGGCGAACGAGGCGGTGGAGGAGCTCAAGCGGAAGATCAAGGGGCTGCAGGGGGACATCAAGAACAGTTCGGACGCGGAGAAAAGCAAGGCGATGCAACGCGATCTCGCGGCCGCCGAGGAGGAGCTGCCCAAGGCCGAGGATCGCCTCAAGACCGAGACGCAGCTGTACGAGGTGGAGCTGGACCGCAAGTCGGTGCACCTGACGCACGAAGGCATCAAGAAGGCGCAGGAATTTGCCGGCGTCGGCAGCTTCTACATCGGGGCCAACATGGACTGGCCGCACCTGCTGGAGCAGTCGCTTCGGGCCCACATCGTGTACCGGCTGGACAAGGAATACGTCGTCGAGCGCGATCCGCACGATGGCGAGATGTCGGTGATCATCGTGGACGAGTTCACCGGGCGCAAGATGGTGGGCCGGCAGTGGTCGGATGGCCTGCACCAGGCGGTGGAGGCGAAGGAAAAGCTGAAGATCAAGCCCGAAACGCAGACCATGGCGACCGTGACGCTGCAGAATTTCTTCAAGCTCTACAAGCGGATCGGCGGCATGACCGGCACGGCCATGACCGAGGCCGACGAGTTCATGAAGATTTACAAGCTGGACGTGGTGAAGATTCCGACCAACCGCCCGCTGGCCCGCAAGGATTATGAAGACCTCATCTTCATGTCGGAAAAGGCCAAGTGGAACGCGATCGTGGACCAGATCAAGGATTGCCACGAGCGCGGACAGCCGGTGCTGGTGGGCACGACCTCGGTGGAGAAATCGGAGCGGCTCTCGCAGATGCTGATGCGCCGCCACGGCATCGAGCACGAGGTGCTCAACGCCAAGAACCACGAGCGTGAAGCCGACATCGTGGCGCTGGCCGGGCAGCAGTACGTCAACAAGCTGGGCAAGACGGTCGGCCGCGTGACCATCGCCACGAACATGGCGGGCCGCGGCACGGACATCAAGCTGACCGACGGCGTTCCGGAATCGGGCGGCCTTTACGTGCTGGGGACCGAGCGTCACGAAGCGCGGCGCATCGACAACCAGCTGCGCGGCCGCTCCGGCCGGCAGGGCGACCCGGGCGAATCGCGTTTTTATCTCTCGCTCGAAGACGACCTGATGAAGCTCTTCGCCGGCGATTTCGTGCTCAAGGCGCTGCAGCGGCTGGGCATGAAGGAAGACGAGGCGATCGAGCACTCCTGGGTGTCCAAGTCGGTCGAACGGGCCCAGAAGAAGGTGGAGGAACGCAACTTCGGGATCCGCAAGAACCTGCTGGAATACGATGAAGTGCGCGACGTGCAGCGCAACTATTTTTACAAGCGGCGCCAGGCGATCCTTGAGGGGCTCAACCTGCGGGAAGTGATCTTCGAAGTGATCACCGAGTCGGTGGATGATGCGGTCGGCCAGTACCTCGATCCGCAGTATGTGCCGACGGTGATTTCCGAGTGGGCGCGCCAGTCGTTCAACTGCGTGGTCGAGCCGCAGGACCTCACCGACACGGAGCTGCCGATTCTGGAGGCGGTGGTCAAGGACCGGGCGCGGGAGGAAGCGCGCAGTTCGATCACCACGTCGCTGGACGAGTTCATGGATCCCGATGCCGACCCCGAGGACTGGAATTACAAGGGTCTTTCGGAGTGGGCGAAGACCCAGTTCGGCGTGGAGGTGGCGCCGTCGCAGCTGCAGCGGATGGACCGCGACGGCATCCGCGAGGCGCTGATCGAAGCCGCGCTCGAACAGGTGGAGCAGAAAGACTGCGCCGCGATCGAGCCCTTCCTGGTGAAGAATTACGCCCAGATGCAGCTTGCCGAATGGGCGAACAACAAGTTCGACGTGCAGATCAAGCCCGAGGAGCTCATCGGCAAATCCGCCGACGCGGCCGCCGATTTCATCCTGCAGCAGGCCCATGCCTCCTACGCCCGGCGCGAAGTCGAGTATCCCGTGGAGTACGCCCTGGAAGCGACGCTGACCAACGGCGGCACGGAAAACATCTACGCCTCCGAGCAGCTCGCCCAGTGGCTGCAGGGCAAGTATGGGGCCAATTTCAGCGGCGACCAGGTGCGGGCCCTGCCCGTTCCGGACCTGCACAAGAAGCTGGTCGAAGTGTCGCGCGCGGCCAATGAGAACATTGAAAACGAGATCGACCAGGCGGTGGACCGTCTGCCCGATTCCGCGGCGCTGGCGGCCTGGGTGACGGCCCGCTTCAAGATTCCGCTGGTGCCCACCGAATTCGAAGGCGAGCCGATGGAGACCCGCAAGACGCGGCTGCACGAATGGGGCCGCGCTTTCCTGCGGACCGAGCTCACCGAGCTGGAGCGGGCCGTGCTCCTGCAGATTTACGATTCCACCTGGAAGGATCACCTGTACGCGATGGACCAGCTGCGGGAATCGATCGGCCTGCGCGGCGTGGCCGAGCGCGACCCGCGCATCGAGTACAAGCGGGAAGGCTCGCGCCTCTTCCAGGAATTCATGAAGGGCATCCGCGACCGGGTCACCGACGTGATCTTCCGCGTCCGCCTGCAGCAGGCCAACGTGATGCGGAACGTTTATACGAACCCGGTGGAGTCCTACCAGCACCACACCAGCTACGGCGTGGCGACTTCCGATGCGGCCCAGCAGGTGCGCGCGGAGATGGCCGGCGAACCCGCCCCGCAGCCCGCCGACACCCCCGCGGCGATCGAGGGGACGACCGCGGCGACGATCGTCAACGAGAGCGAAAAAGTCGGCCGCAACGACCCCTGCCCGTGCGGCAGCGGCAAAAAGTTCAAGCAGTGCTGCGGGCAGAATGCGTGAGGAACTGACCCGCGCCGCAACGCCAGCTCAAAACAAACAGAGGGAACGGCCGGCAAGCCGTTCCCTCTTGCTCTGGCGTTGGCCGAAATGTTTTGGTGGCAACGAAGCGCTCACGTATAATCCTCTCGATGACACGCGCCTACGAAGAAATTGTCGAGTTCATCGCCGGTGGTTCCACACCCGGCCATGTGGCCGCATGGACCCCCTCCCAGCGAACCCGCGACCGTGTCGCCGGCCTGATCGAGGCTGAAAAAGCGGGGACGCTCACCACGGACGAGCGCATTGAGCTCAACCACTACCTCGAACTCGAACACCTGATGCGGCTCGCCAAGGCGCGGGCCCGCCAGGCTCCTCAATGAGCAGCTACATCCCCGCCCATCTCC
>JBEHXY010000324.1:0-4839 GCA_048498455.1 Planctomycetota bacterium
GACATCTTCACGGTGCTCGACGACATCTCGACCGCCCTCCGCGCCGGGGACCACACCGCCCTGTCCGCGGGCCTAGGCCAGCTCGACACCGCGATGAACCGGTTGTCGTCCAAGCACGCCGAGGTCGGTGCCGCGTACAACCGGCTCGAGCAGATGCAGACCGCGGCCGACGACCGCGTCCTGACGTTGAAGAACTCGCTCACGGAGGTCGAAGACGTCGACCTGCCCTCGACGATCGTGGAGCTCAACTTGGCCCAGGTAGCTCAGCAGGCCGCGCTCGCCGCGACCCAACGCGTCATCACCCCGTCGCTCGCGGACTTCCTCCGATGAACGTCGTGGTCTCCGCGGCGGTGCCGGCCCAGCCGTCCGCACCGGCGGAGGAAACCCTGGTCCCCGTCCTCGATTTCGTCGGCCCCGTCGCGGGATTCGCCGCGCACCGTGCCTTCGTCCTCACCGAGATCGACCCCGCGTCGATCATGTGCGCGATGCGCGCCGTCGATGATCCCGACGTCCGGTTCCTCATGCGGGGGGCGGTGGGGGAGGTGTTGCGCGGGGTGGTGCGGGTTTCTGCGAAGGGGGTGGGGGCGCGCGTGAAGGGACTGGTAATTGGCAATTGGTAATTGGTAATTTTTCTTTAGATATGTTGATGGGAATTGATGCATGTTGTCGGCGGAGGCTTATTCGTTTCGGCAGCAGGCGCGGTTGGCGATCAGCTTGTCGTTGGTGGGGGGATTTACGAATGCGGTGGCGTTTGTGGCGGCGGGGAATTTTGCGTCGCATGTGACGGGGCATTCGACGATGGTGGGGATTCGGATGGCGGGCGGGGCGCGCGACCTCCTTTTTTATGCGGGAATGGTGGGGAGTTTTCTGCTGGGGGCGGTGACGTCGGCGGTGATGACGGAACTGGCGAAGCGGCGCGGGGCGGCCTCGAAGTATGTGTGGCCGCTGACGGTGGAGGCGGGGCTGCTGGTGGTGCTGATGGGGGCATTGAACGCGGGGTGGGCGGGGACGGGGAGGGCGGGGGCGGCGGGCACGGTGCGACAGGCGGAGCTGCTGTTTCTGGCGGCGTATGCGATGGGGTTGCAGAACGCGACGATCACGAAGATTTCGGGGGCGGTGGTGCGGAGCACGCATTTGACGGGGGTGGTGACGGACCTGGGGATCGAGAGCGTGCAGCTGGGGATGTATTTGTGGGATCGGCTGCGTGGGCGGTGGTGGCAGCGGGCGGGGCGGGTGTTGCGGGTGTCGCAGCGGCATCCGACGGTGCAGCGGGTGGCGCTGCTGGGAAGCATCTGGGGGAGTTTTGTGTGCGGGGCGACGCTGGGGGCGGTGTTGTTTGCGGAGATGCATGGGAACGCACTGGCGGTGCCGGCGGCGTTTCTGGTGGGGATTTTGTGGATGAGTTCGCGGGCGCCGGTGGCGGAGATACGGGAGATGGACGTGGTGGGGGATCCGGAGATGAAGCTGCATGGGATTCTGCAGACGCTGCTTCCGGCGGAGCTGGGGGTGTATCGGGTGACGCACGATCGGCGGGCGGGGGTGCGGAGTCCGAACTTCAACATGTGGGTGGAGCGGGTGCCGGCGGGGAAGCGGGTGGTGGTGCTGGTGCTTTCGCCGGTGGTGCGGTTTGATACGAATGCGATTCTGGATTTGCAGCGGGCGGTGGGGAAGCTGGAGGAGGCGCGGCGGGAGCTGGTGCTGGCGGGGGTGAACACGGCGCAATACAAGCGGCTGGAGCATGAGGGGATGGTGGCGACGCTGGGTGCGGAGCGGGTGTGTCCGGATTTGGAGTTTGCGATCGGGGTGGCGGTGGAGCGGGTGCGGGAGATGAAGCGTGAGACGCGGGGGTGAGAGGGGAAGGTGTGTGTATGCACGGGCGGAGCGGGACGTGGTGGGGCGGTTGACCGGTTTTGGGGGTTTCTCTAGCATAGCGGGCTTGTGGAAGTGCCCGCGGGGAGCGGGTGAGGTTTGAGAACTGGAAGGCTGTAGCTGACATGGCGAAGAAGAGCGTTGCGCAGATGGATGTGAAGGGGAAGCGGGTGCTGGTGCGGGTGGATTTCAATGTGCCGCTGGAGGGGGAACGGGTGACGGATGATCGGCGGATTCGGTCGGCGTTGCCGACGATTCGGAGCATTGTGGATCGGGGCGGGAAGGCGATTTTGATGAGCCATTTGGGGCGGCCGAAGAACGGGCCGGAGAAGAAATTTTCGTTGAAGCCGGCGGCGGAGAAGTTGAGCGAGCTGCTGGGCAAGCCGGTGAAGCTGGCGGAAGATTGCGTGGGGCCGGCGGCGGAGAGCGCGGTGGCGGGGATGAAGGAGGGGGATGTGGTGCTGCTAGAAAACACGCGATTCCACAAGGAGGAGGAGAAGAACGATCCGGGGTTTGCGGGGCAGTTGGCGTCGCTGGGTGATTTGTATGTGAATGATGCGTTTGGGACGGCGCATCGGGAGCATGCGTCGACGTATGGGGTGCCGGAGAAATTGGGGGCGGGGAAGCGCGGGATGGGTTTTTTGATTGAGAAGGAGTTGAAGTTTCTGGGGGATGCGGTGGAGAAGCCGGCGCGGCCGTTCGTGGCGATCCTGGGCGGGGCGAAGGTGTCGGACAAGATCGCGGTGATCGAGAATTTGCTGTCGAAGGCGGACACGATTCTGATCGGCGGGGCGATGGCGTATACGTTCTTTCTGGCGCAGGGGAAAAAGGTGGGGAATTCGCTGAGCGAGAAGGACAAGGTGGAACTTGCGAAGAGCCTGATGGCGAAGGCGGGTTCGAAGCTGGTTCTGCCGGTGGATACGGTGATTTCCGACAAGATGACGGACGATGCGCAGACGCGGGTGGTGGAGGGGGACATTCCGGACGGGATGGAAGGATTTGATATCGGGCCCAAGACGGCGAAGCTGTTTGCGGAGCGGATTTCCGCGGCGAAGACGGTGGTGTGGAACGGGCCTATGGGGGTGTTCGAGAAAAAGCCGTTTGTGAATGGGACGAAGGTGGTGGCGGAGGCGCTTGCGGCGGCGACGGCGAAGGGGGCGGTGACGATCATCGGGGGCGGGGATTCGGCGGCGGCGATCGAGGAGTTCGGGCTGGCGGACAAGGTGAGCCACGTATCGACGGGCGGCGGGGCGAGCCTGGAATTCATGGAGGGGAAGGGGTTCGCGTGCCTGGACATTCTGGACAACGCGTAAACGAGAAGACGTTCCGGCGATCGCAACTTCGCGGCGTCGGTGAGTGTGGTCTGTGGGATTGCTGCTTCGATGCCCGAGAATGTGTTTAAACGTCCCCCGCATTTGCCGCTGATCGCCCCGTCGATTCTTGCGTCGGATTTTGCAAAGCTTGGCGCCGAGGCCGCGGATGTGGAGCGCGCGGGGGCGGACCTCTTGCACGTGGACATCATGGATGGCCATTTTGTGCCGAATCTGACGATGGGTCCGGACATCGTGATGGCGCTGGCGCGTTCGTGCGGGCTGATGCAGGACGTGCATTTGATGGTGGCCAATCCGGAAGATTTCGTCGACTCGTTCTGCAAGGCGGGGGCGCAGAACCTGACGTTTCATATCGAAGTGCGGCCGGGGAACAAGGCGGTGGATCTGGTGAAGCGGATTCACGACCTGGGGTGCACGGCGGGGGTGAGTCTGAATCCGCAGACGCCGGTGGATGACCTTGGGGAGGTGCTGGGGGTGGCGGATGTGATCCTGGTGATGAGCGTGCATCCGGGGTTCACGGGGCAGCAGTTCATGCCGGAGGTCCTCAACAAGGTGCGTTTTCTGCGGCATGAGCTGGGACCGCACCAGCGGCTGGAGATCGATGGGGGGATTGGGATTCGCACGGCGCACCAGGCGCTGGAGGCGGGGGCGGATGTGCTGGTGGCGGGGGCGGCGGTGTTCCGGAATCCGGAGCGCGAGGGGACGATCAAGTTGTTGCGCGGGGATTATCCGAAGATGTGATGTGGGGGGAGCCACAGATGGACACAGATGAACACGGATGACGACGGCGACGCCGGGGGGAGCCGCCGATGGACGCCGAGGGGCGACGACGGCGAAGTGCTACCACCGGGCACAGAGACACAGAGCGCGGCACAGAGGGGACGGGATTTATGGGGTGGCTTGTTGTTGGAAACGGGTGGGGGAGAAGCCGTCTTCCATGAGGTGGGGTTCGCGGGGTTCGAACTGGTCGTGGGGGGATGTGGGGTCGGCGCGTTTGCAGGGGGCGTCGGCGTGTTGCCACCCGTGCGGCTTTTTGGCGGTGGGGAAGGTGCAGCCGGCGGCGGGAGGGAGGTTCCAGTCGAAGGCGAGGGTTTGCCACCACCAGCAGTAGCGGCGTGGGCATTCGGAGGGGGCGATGGTGGCGGCGCGGGCGAGGTCTTCCGGAGTCGGCTTGTGGATGCTGAAGATGCGGAAGGGGGTGTTTTTCGGAGAGGGATCGGGCATGGGGTTCAATATACGCCGGCGGCGGTTGGCGGTACAATTCGCGGACATTTGTGGTGCAAGAAACGAGCGAGGAACTATGGCACTTCTGACCGGCAAGAAGGCGTTTATTTTTGGCGTGTTGAACGAGTATTCGATCGGGTATCACATTGCGGAGCAGTTGCACAAGGAGGGGTGTGAGCTGGGGTTTTCGCATTTGCCGGCGGAGAAGATTGAGCGGCGGGTGGTGAAGGCGGTAGAGAAGTTCGGGCCGAAGTTTCTGGCGCCGTGCGATGTGAGCAAGGACGAGGACATTGAGTCGGCGTTCAAGAAGGCGGGGGAGGTGTTCGGGACGTTTGATATTTTGATTCATTCGCTGGCGTTTGCGCCGGCGGAGGCGTTGCACAATCCGTTTTTGCAGACGACGCGCGAGCAGTGG
>JBEHXY010000325.1:0-4810 GCA_048498455.1 Planctomycetota bacterium
ACGCTGCCCGAGATCCGGTCGGCGCAATCCGCCGCCGTGTCCTCGTAGCTTGTCCGAATTTTGTTGATCTGGATGCCCGCCCCGCCACCCAACACCACGACCAGACTCATCGCCAGCGGAAACAGCCCGACGAGTATAAGCGTGCCAATGAGTTTGCGCCGGATTCCGAGGCGCATGCAGTCCTCTCCGCTGACCCCAAAACCCCGGCTCGAAAACCTTTTCCGAGCCCGATCATCATAAGCACCCCCCGCACAATTAACGAGTCCCCCGCCCCAGCCTCTCCACCAGCAAGGCCGACGCCCGCAAAATCACGCTCAGCGAAGGTCCGACAGCACCCGCGGCGCCACCGCCGCCCGCAGCGCGTTGAGCACCGCCGCCAGGTCGATCACCTCCTGGATCACCGCCCCCACCACCGGCGGCAACCACCCCGCCGCGGCCAATCCTACCGCCCCCAGGCTCAGCGCGATACCCCCCGCCGCGCTCAGCATCGCCACCCGCCGCAGCCGCCGCGCCAGGTGCAGCAACTCGTCCAGCTTCCGCAGCGACGGCTCCAGGATCACGGCCCCCGCCGCCTCCGAGGTCACCTCGTACGCCGTCCCGAACGCAATCGCCGCCGTCGCCGCCAGCATCGCCGGCGCATCGTTCACCCCGTCCCCCATGTACAGCGTCCGCGACTTTTCCGTCGCCTCCCGCACAATCGCCAATTTCTCCTCCGGCGACTTCTCGGCATACACCTCCTTGATCCCCGCCAGCTTCGCCAGCCGTTCCGCCTCGCTCGCCCGGTCCCCCGTCAGCAGAATCGTCCGCCGCACCCGGTGCAGCGGTCCCAAGTGCTCGATGAACGTCGTCACATCCGCCCGCGGCGCGTCCACAAAATGCAGCCACCCCGCATACAACCCGTCCACCAGCACCACGCACTCCAGCCCGCTGGCCACCGGCGGCACCAGCGCCGCCATCCCCAACGGCAGCTTCCCCCGCCCCGTGATCGTCACCAGCCGCTCCCCCACCTGCGCCGTCAGCCCCGATCCCGGCGGCTCGCTCACCGCACTCACCGCCACCAGCGGCAGACCCTTCTTCTCGCCCGCCTCGATCACCGCCCGCGCCAAGGGATGCCGCGAGTACTGCTCCACCGATGCCACCAGTTGCAGCAACGCCTCCGCCGTGATGCCGCCCGCCGGTACCACCTGCTCCAGCGACGGCTTCCCATACGTCAACGTGCCGGTCTTGTCGAAAAACACCGTCTCGCAGCTGTCGATCCGTTCCAGGATCGCCGGGTCCCGGATCACGATTCCCCGCCGCGCCGCCAGCGACACCGTCCCGATGATCGCCACCGGGATCGCGATCAGCAGCGGGCAGGGGGTCGCCACCACCAGCACCGCCAGAAAGCGCAGCGGATCGCCGCTGATCGCCCACGCGCCGATCGCCGCCGCCACCGCCAGCGGCGTGTACCACCCACCCAGCCGGTCCGCGATCCGCCGCATCTTCGGACGCCGCTGCTCCGCATCCTGCATCACCCGCATGATCGACGCATACCGCGAATCCACCGGCGCCCGCGACACCTCCAGCTCCAGCGCCGCCATCCCGTTGATCGCCCCCGAAAACACCCCGCTCCCCGGCGCCTTGATCACCTCATACGGCTCCCCCGTCAAAAAGGACTCATCCATCGCCCCCTGCCCCGCCACCACCTTCCCGTCCGCCGGACAGGTCTCGTGCGGCAGCAGCACGATCCGGTCCCCCGGCTGCACGCGGTCCACCGCCACATCCAGGATCTCCGCTCCCCGGCGCACATGCGCCACCACCGGCATCCGCCGGGCCAGCGCCCGCAGCGCCGACGATGCCCGCCCCAACGCAAACGTCTCCAGCGCCCCGCCCCCTGAAAGCATCAGCACCACCAGGCTCCCCGCCAGGTACTCATGCATGATCAGCGACGTCACGATCGAGATCGCCGCCAGAAAATCCGCCCCGAAACGTCCCCGAAACATCCCCGCCACAATGTCCCCGATCAGCACCGCCCCCCCTCCCAATAGCACCGTCAGCAGCGGCCCCTCCACCGCCCACCCGCTTCCGCCCACCACCCCCCGCATCACCAGCGACACCAGAATCCCCACCAGCGCTGCCACCGCCACCACCACGTTCCGATGCACCGCCCCCTGCCCGCCCCCCTCCACCGGCGCCGCCTTCTCCGCAGCCCCCGGCCCCGCGTTCACCGGTCCTTCCGCAACTTCAATCACCTCAGCCACGGGCCGCCTCCGGCCCGCACGGAACGTCCGCCGCCAGCATCACCGGAAACGACCCATTCCGGATCAACCCCTCCGACGTGCTGCCGAGAAAAAACTGTGCCATCGGCCCCCGCCGGTGCGTCCCCGTCACCACCACATCCGCCCCAAACACCTTCGCCGCGGAAAGAATCTCATCCGTCGGAAGACCCTCCCGCAGCACGCACTCCGCCTTCACGTCATCGGGCAGCTCCGCCCCGATCGCCTCCACCACCTTCTGCCCCGACTCCCGCAGCAGCCGCAGCGTCGTCTCCCGCGTCGTGAACGGCCCCGCGTACGCCGCCAGCGGCGTAACATCCACCACGTACACCACCCCCAGCGTGGCCCCCAGCGCCCGCGCCAGCTTCACCCCCGCCTGCAGTGCCGGATGCCCCGTCCGGTCCACCGCCACCAGCACCCGCCCATAGGGCCGCGCCGCGCTCCCGTGGGACTCCACCGCTCGCTGCAACTCGGCCTTCGCGGTCTGCGCCGCCTCCGGCTTGCCTTCCGCCACCGCCTGGTCGGACGCCAGGTACTTCTCCATCGCCGCCAACACGTTGCCCGCCATCTCGACCTCCTGCGGAAAATTCTCCGCACCGCTGCATTTCCGTGAAAACCTGATCCTACCCGCGTCCCCTCTCGCCATCTGTAGGTAAAATCCCCCCTCTTTCCACCGCGCCCGCTTGCCTGCCGCGCTACACTCATGCGGCCGCCTTTACGGTCCCGGCGGTTGCCGCTATAACCTTCCGAGTTTACCCACACCCCGCAAAAAGGTCTCCGAAACCGATGCCCAAACGCACCGACATCCACTCCATCCTCATCATCGGCGCAGGCCCCATCGTCATCGGCCAGGGCTGCGAATTCGACTACTCCGGAACCCAGGCCTGCAAGGCGCTCAAGGAGGAAGGCTACAAGGTCATCCTCGTCAACTCCAACCCCGCCACCATCATGACCGACCCCGAGATGGCCGACCGCACCTACATCGAGCCCATCACCGTCGAAGCCGTCACCAAGATCATCGAAAAAGAACGCCCCGACGCCCTCCTCCCCACCCTCGGCGGCCAGACCGGCCTCAACACCGCCATCGCCCTCTACGACGCCGGCGTCCTCACGAAGTACGGCGTCAAAATGATCGGCGCCAACCGCGAAGCCATCCGCCGCGGCGAAGACCGCTCCGTCTTCAAAGACCTCATGGCCAAAATCGGCCTCGAATGCCCCAAGTCCGGCCTCGCCCACTCCATGGCCGAAGCCCGCGACGTCGTCAAAATGACCGGCCTGCCCTGCATCATCCGCGCCTCCTTCACCCTCGGCGGCACCGGCTCGGGCATCGCCTACAACATGGAAGAATTCGAAACCCTCGCCCAGCGCGGCCTCGATGCCTCCATGATCACCGAAATCCAGATCGATCAATCCCTCATCGGCTGGAAGGAATACGAGCTCGAAGTCATGCGCGACGTCGCCGACAACGTCGTCATCGTCTGCAGCATCGAAAACTTCGACCCCATGGGCGTCCACACCGGCGACTCCATCACCGTCGCCCCCGCGCAAACGCTGACCGACAAGGAATACCAGCGGATGCGCGACGCCTCCATCGCCATCATCCGCGCCGTCGGCGTCGAAACCGGCGGCTCCAACATCCAGTTCGGCGTCAACCCGCGCACCGGCGACATCGTCGTCATCGAGATGAACCCCCGCGTCTCGCGCTCCTCCGCCCTCGCCTCCAAGGCCACCGGCTTCCCCATCGCCAAGCTCGCCGCCAAACTCGCCGTCGGCTACACGCTCGACGAACTCCCCAACGACATTACCAAAAAAACCGTCGCCTGCTTCGAGCCCTCGATCGATTACGTCGTGGTGAAAATCCCGCGCTGGACCTTCGAAAAATTCCCCGACGCCGACGAAACCCTTACCACCCAGATGAAGTCCGTCGGCGAAGCCATGTCCATCGGCCGCACCTTCAAAGAAGCGCTGCAAAAAGGCATCCGCTCCATGGAAGTGAAGCGCTTCGGCCTCGGCTTGGACAAAATCGACAAGTGGTGGCAAAACGAAACTCGAAACTCGAAACTCGAAACTCGAAACTCGAAATCCCTCGGCGACCGCGGCAGCGACATGACCCGCGTCAAAGCCTCCGAAGAAGCCGCCCAGTCCTGGCCCATCCCCGAAGAAGAACTCAACCGCAAACTCTCCATCCCCTCCCAGGGCCGCCTCTACTACATCCGCTACGCCTTCAAAATGGGCCGCACCGTCGACGACGTCTTCCGCCTCACCAACATCGACCCCTGGTTCCTCACCCAGATGAAACAACTCGTCGATTTTGAAGACGAGTTGGTCACCGGCAAGCCCGATCCTGCGATGTTGGTGGAATTGTTTGGCGGAGCAATGAAAAAGCTCCGCCCGAAATTGTACGATTTGCTCACTCATGCCAAGCAGCTTGGCTATTCCGATGTGCAGATCGCCACGGCGTGGGGCAGTTCGGCGAACCCGGCGCAAATTCGCCGCCTTCGGATCAGCAACGGCATTCAACCCGTCTACAAACTCGTCGACACCTGCGCCGCCGA
>JBEHXY010000326.1:0-4795 GCA_048498455.1 Planctomycetota bacterium
CCAGGTCCTCCACAACATCTTGCGCGAACTGGCCAGATAACCCCTCCTCGCCCGCCCCATGCCAAACCCGCCCCGACAACTCCCAATCCCACCCCGCGCACCCGTTGCGAATCCCGCCCGACCCCTGCTATACTCCCCCTCTCAACCGGCAGCGTAGCTCAGTTGGTTAGAGCGAGGGATTCATAAGCCCTAGGTCCCCGGTTCGAATCCGGGCGCTGCTACTTCTCCCCCCCCAATGTCTCCCTCACGTCCCCCTCACTTCCGGTCCCGCATCGACGTTTCCTTCTTCGGATCGCCCCGCGACGCCGTCGCCGTCTTCCCGTCAAACGTCACCCGCAGCGGCATCCATTCCGTCACATGCACGTTCTCCTGCGCAACGTCATACTCCCGAAAGTACACCTCCACCAGCGGCCCCTTGTGAATCTCCCCCGGCTCCATCAGCTTCCGCCAGTACACCTCATACGTCGCCGGCGGAAACTCCATCAAGTACTCTTTCCCAGGCTCAAAACGCCCGTCTCTCCCCGCATCCGTCACCTTCCCGTTCTCCACCCGCCGCACCCCCACCATCAGCGGCTCCGCGCTCGTCACCTGGATCTGCAACCCCGACCGCTGATCTTCCGCGCCCCGCCAGTTCGCCTGCGCCCGCAGCACCGTCGCCAGCGCCGGCCAATCCTGCCCCTCCCGCGGCCCCATCAGCGGATTCCCCCCCTCCGGCACCGTCATCCCCGCTTTCTTCAGCACCCCGCTGATATCCTTGAAGTACGCCTTCCCATCGCTCCCCGACACCGCCACCGTCAACCCGTCCGCTGAAAACGCCGCCCCATTCCCCTTCACCCCCTCCGGCAAAATCACCGCCGCCGCCGAATCCAGTGCCTTGCGATCCGCCCACCGATACAGCATCAACCTTCCCCCCTTCTCTCCGTTCGTCACCACCCCCAGCACGCTCTTGTCCCCATTCACGGCCATCGGTCCCGCGCCCATCTCCCCGTTCGGCGCCGGCCGCTCCTTCACCGCCCGCACAACCCCCTTCGCCGTCAGCGTCCACGCCTTCCACATCCCCGTCTCATCCACGGACACCAGCCGGTTGTTCCCTTCCCACGCCACCAGCACCACCGCCTCCTTCCCATAGTTCCCCCCCGTGTCCGACTTCGCCAGCTTCGGCAGGTCCTTCACCACCACCGTCCCCCTGTGCGTCCCCAGTGCCACGTGGTCCCCCTGCGGCGAAAGCGCGATCGCCGTCACGTTTCCCGTCGTGTTGCCCATCCCCCCCACCACTTTCCCCGTCGCCAGTTCAATCCGCGCCGTTCCCCCATCCTTCTCCCCCACATAAATCTCCGTCCCGTCCCGCGAAAACAGCGCGCAGTACGCCGGCGTCCCCACACTCACCACGTAGCACCGCCGCTTGCTCGCCATCTCCCACACATGCACCTCCCCATTCGCCAGCACGCCCGCCGCAAATTTCCCATCCGGCGAAAACGCCACTGCCGACATTTCCACCTTCCCTCCGCCCAGGCTGAATCCCGTCGTCGCGCCGCCCGCCCCCCGCACCGCACCCCCCATCACGCACACCCCCACCGCCGCCAGAGCCCAACGAACCCAACGCGCACCCATACCCGGTCCTCGTCCGTCCATGACCTTTCCCAATTCAACTTTGCGTACAACCCGCCGCCAGAAATGCACCTTCCACCAACCCGCGGCGTCCCTCACTGTACCCCTGACCTCCCGCCCCCACCAGCCCCTTCCCCCCGCAATCCGGTAAAACACCCGCCAACCCCAATTGATTCCGCCGCTCCCTTCCGCTATCATTACCGATCTGCCCACGCTGCCCCCGCGTCCACTTGTCGCACGCCGCAGCTGGGCCAAAACCCGTGCGAAACCACCGCGAGGATCCCATGAAAGAAAAGACCCATCCCCAATACAACTACGCCAAGGTTCGCTGCGCCTGCGGCAACACCTTCGAAACCGGCTCCTCGCAGAAGCACATCGAGGTCGAAATCTGCGGCGTTTGCCATCCCTTCTACACCGGCAAACAGAAGTTCGTCGACACCGCCGGCCGCGTCGAACGCTTCCAGAAAAAGTACGCCAAGTTCGCCACCGCCCAGGCGGGTGGCGCCGGCGGCACCACGGAAGGCGCCTCTGGCCCCGTCGCCACCGCTTCCAAGTAGCATCCCCTTTCGCAAAATCAAAAACGCCGTGCCCGCTCCCAAGGCGGCACGGCGTTTTCCTTTGCCCGCCTCTGCTATAATCAGCCAGACCTCGCTTGGGAGCCGCCATGGCCATCCAACTTCAATCCATTGAAGAACTCGTCCAGCAGCAACCCTTCCGCTCTTTCCGAATCCACACCGCCGGCGGCAAAGACTATCTCGTCACCGACCCCCAGCTCGTCGTTCCCATGCGCACCGAAATCTTCTACGCCTTCGCCAACAAGGACCGCTGGGCCATCATCCCCCTCTCCCACATCACCTCCATAGAAATCGAACAAGCCGCCTGACCACCATCCCAAACATCCCTGTGCGCCACTCTCCGCCCCTGTGACTCTGTGGCCAAACAACAATCCCTCCCACCCAGCTCCCACCCCCGCCCAAGGTTTTGACTTTTGAGTTTTGAGTTTTGAGTTTTGAGTTTTCAATGATCCCCCCCCAATACCTCCCCATCCTCACCAAGCTCGACTCCGAGCAAGCCCGCCTCTCCACCCTCACCGAACAGCTCAACGCCCCCGACCTCGCCTCCAACCCCGCCAAGATAATCGCCCTCTCCAAAGAGCACGGCAAACTCTCCCGCCAGCTCGCCAAGTTCACCGCCTTCCAGCACGCCCAGAAAACCCTCGAAGAAACCGAGGCCCTCGCGGCCTCCGACGACACCGACATGCGCGACCTCGCGCACGCTGAACTCCCCACCCTCACCGCCCAGCGCGACGAACTCCTCGAATCCATCGTCGCCGACTTCCTCTCCGCCGAGGAACTCGCCGTCGACGCCCTCATCCTCGAAATCCGCGCCGGCACCGGTGGCGACGAAGCCGCCCTCTTCGCCGGCGACCTCGCCGAAATGTACCGCCGCTACGCCGAAACCCAGCACTGGAAATGGGACCCCCTCGAATTCTCCCCCGGTGATGCCGGCGGCTTCCGCGAAGTCGTCGTCTCCATCAAGGCCGATGGCGCCTACCGCGCCCTCGCCTTCGAATCCGGCGGCCACCGTGTCCAGCGCGTCCCCGTCACCGAAACCCAGGGCCGCATCCACACCTCCGCCGCCACCGTCGCCGTCCTCCCAGAAGCCGACGAATCCGACATCACCATCAACCCCGCCGACGTCCGCGAAGACGTCTCCCGCTCCGGCGGCCCGGGCGGCCAGGGCGTCAACAAAATCGAATCCGCCGTCCAACTCACCCACCTCCCCACCAACATCGTCGTCCGCATGCGCGAAGAACGCTCCCAACACAAAAACCGCGAAAAAGCCTGGCGCCTCCTCCGCTCCCGCGTCTTCGAACACTTCGACTCCAAACGCCGCGCCGACCGCGCCGCCGCCCGCAAAACCATGATCGGCTCCGGCGACCGCTCCGAACGCATCCGCACCTACAACTTCCCCCAGAACCGCTGCACCGACCACCGCCTCAACCAGAACTTCCCCCTCGAAAAAATTATCGCCGGCGACCTCAACCCGCTCCTCACCGCCCTCCAGGCCCAGGACCGCGCCGACCGCCTCGCCGCCCTCGGCAACCCCTGATCCCGCTATCCGCGCCGCCCGCCTTCCCGTATGCTCCGACCTCAATACGTCCACGCCACCCACCGGAGCACCGCCCCATGCCCATCCGCCGCCCCCTCCGCGCCCTTCCCCTCATAATGCTCCTCACCGTCCCCCTTCACGCCGCCACCCCCTACCAGCCCACCCCCTCCGACACCGCCGCCCTCCAGGCCGCCCTCATCCTCGCCAAATCCGACCCGAAAGCCGCGATGACTGCCGTCGTCGCCCTCCACAACGCCCACCCCAACTGGCCCGATCCCCTCACCGCCCAGGGCCTCATCCACCTCTCGCAAAACGAACCGGTCCTGGCCAAAAACGCCTTCCACGCCGCTGCCGAAATTGCTCCCGACAACCGCGACGCTCTCTTCGGCCTCGCCTCCACCAGCACCCTCCTCCACCAGCCCGCCGACGCCCTCGCCGCCCTCGACCGCATCCTCGCCTCCACCCCCGCCGACGGCCAAGTCGCCCTCCTCCGCGCCCAGGCCCTCATCGCCAACCACCAGAAACCCGAAGCCGCCAAATACCTTGCCGCCCTCCTTGCGACCGTCAAACCCGCCGACCGCCTCGGCGCGTATACGGTGCTCGTCCCCCTTCAGCTCCAGGCCGACGACTTCGCCAGCGCCAACACCTCCGCCACCCAGTGGACCGTCATCGCCCCCGATTCCCCCGACGCCTTCGCCTACCGCGCCGACGCCCACCGAGGCCTGCAGCAATTCGAAGACGCCGCCGCCGACCTCCACCACGCCTTCGCCCTCAACCACAACCAGCCCACCTTCCCCATCCTCTTCATCACCGCGCAACTCCACCTCTCCCAGAACAACCCCGCCGCCGCCATCGCCCAGCTTGTCGACCTCCTCGAGCTTGCGCCCGCCAATCCCGATGTCGAAGCCGCCATCTCCGTCGCCGTCGCCGCACGCCAAACCCAGCTCGCCGCCGCCCCAGCCACGCCCGACAACGTCCCGGACAATCTCTTGGTCCCTCGCGTCAAATTCGACGACGCCGTCGCCCCATGGGAACTCCGCAACGCCATCGGAAAAGAACGCATCCGCACCCCGCT
>JBEHXY010000327.1:0-4788 GCA_048498455.1 Planctomycetota bacterium
GGGATGCCGGAGGTGGGGGTGGCGGAGATGATGGGGCCGCGGCCGCTGTTTTGGGCGGCGGTGGTGTTTGTGGATGAGCGCGGGCGGGTGATTGGGGGCGCGGGGACGGGGACGGGCGAGGGGTGGCGCGGGGCGGCGTGCACGGGGGTGGAGGGGATTGGCGTTGAGGGGGTGAGCGGGTATGTGGCGGCAGGGCAGGGAGAGCGGCAGCGAAGTGGGGGGTGGCCTTCAGGGTGGCGCGGGCGCGGAGAGATGGAGGGGCGGTGGGCGGAGCCGGTGGTGGTGGGGGAGGTGTATTTTGCGGGGGATCCGGAGATGCCTGGGGCGGCGGAGGTGGGGCCGTGGCTGGTGGAGCGGGAGATTCCGCAGATGGAGGAGCGGGCGGTGGTGGTGCGCGGGGTGCGGGCGATGACGGCGGGGACGCTGGTGGAGGAGGAGGCGGTGGCGCCGCTGCGCGCGGGGGCAGGGGAGACGGTGGTGGTGCGGGCGGATGTGGGGGAGGAGGTGCTGGCGTATTGGCGGCTGCGGGTGAGCGGGAAGGGGACGCGGGTGCGGGTGACGGCGAGCGAGGTGTTGCGCGGGAAGGAGGTGGGGGGGAAGCGGGCGTTTTCGCTGGAGTCGGATTTGCCGCTGGTGCCTTTTGTGGATGAGTATGTGGTGGAGGGGGAGGGGGCGTTTGTGTTTGATGCGTGGCGGTGGCGGGCGTTTCGGTTTTTGGAGATTGCGGTGACGGGCGGGGAGGCGGGCGGGGTGCTGGAGTCGTTCACGCTTTCGGGGACGGGGTATCCGTTTGCGGCGGAGTATGCGTTTCGTGCGGAGGGAGATGCGGGGGCAGTGGCGGAGAAAATCGCGGATGTTTCGTGGCGGACGCTGCGGTGCTGTGCGTGGGAGACGTACATGGATTGTCCGACGTATGAGCAGCTTCAGTATGTGGGGGACGCGCGGATACAGTGTTTGGTGTCGTATGTGACGACGGGGGATTTTTCGCTGGCGGCGCAGGCGCTGCGGGCGTTTGATCGGTCGCGGGTGGTGGATGGGGTGGGGGAGCTGACGCAGTCACGGTATCCGTCGGCGGCGCCGCAGATCATTCCGACGTTTTCGCTGATTTACATTTTGATGCTGGAGGATTACCTGGCGCACACGAATGATGCGGGGCTGGTGGCGCAGTTGCGGCCGGGGATCGCGCCGATTTTGAACTGGTTCACGGAGCATATCGAGCGGGATTCGGCGCACGCGGGGGTCATCGGGTATTTGCCGTACTGGCCCTTTGTGGATTGGGTGAATGGGTGGGACAGGGGGATACCGCCGCACACTTTGGAGAAGGAGCGGTTTTCGGGGGCGTCGGCGTGTGTGAATTTGTTGTATTTGCTGGCGCTGCAGGCGGCGACGGAGATTTATGACCGGGCGAAGGCGGGGTCTGGGAATTTTTATGCCTCGCGGGCGGCGGCGTTGAAGCAGCGGATTTACGACGTGTTTTTTGATGGCGGGCGGGGGCTGCTTTGCGACATTCCGGTGGATGAGGGGCGGGGGAGGATGGGGGTGTGGTCGCAGCATGCGCAGGCGCTGGGGGTGCTGGCGGAGGTGTTTTCGCCGACGGAGGCGCGGCGGGCGATGATGACGGTGACGGAGGCGCGGAACGTGTTGCTGCCGGATGAGGCGACGCATTCGCCGCGCGGGGAGGGGTTTGTGGCGCCGGCGAGTTTGTATTTTTCGTTTTACGTGGCGGAGGCGCTGGCGAAGCTGCGGATGGGTGAGCGGGTGTGGGGGGTGCTGGGGCCGTTTCGTGCGGCGCTGGCGCGGGGGTGCACGACGTGGCCGGAGAGTTTTGCGGCGTCGGCGGCGCGGTCGGAGTGTCATGCGTGGGGGGCTTGGCCATTGTATTTTCTGGGGCGGCATGTGCTGGGGATTGCGGCGCCGTCGCGCGAGGATGGGCGGGTGCGGGTGCGGCCGTTGCGGGTGCCGGAGATTGAGGCGGCGGAGGGGAAGTTTGTGACGCATCGGGGGGCGGCAAGTGTGAGGATTTCGTGGGCAGGGGGGAAGCGCGTGGTGGAGGCGGGAGGTGCGGGGGTGGAGGTTGCCGGGGAGTAATTTCCAAATGACGAATGACAAATGACAAATGACAAATCACAAATGGGGAGAGAGCGGGGTGGTTCGAAGGGGGCGGTGCGGGTGGGTTCGGGGGTAGAATGCGGGCATGGCACAGACGGTTCCACTTGATCGGGCGGTGACGGCGTTTATGACGGACGCGGCGGTGACGTTGCGCGAGGAGTGGACGATTGATGGGGCGCTGGGGCAGTTGCGGGCGCATCCGCCGGCGGCGGGGGCGGGGTCGCAGGTGTTGTATTTTTACGTGGTGAACGGGGCGGAGCAGCTGGTGGGGGTGTTGTCGGCGCGGGCGCTGGTTTTGTCGCCGGGGGAGGCGCGGGTGGGGGAGTTGATGACCCGGGGGATCATCACGTTGTCGGAGAAGGAGACGCTGTTTGATGCGCTGGAGTTGTTCGCGCTGCATCGGCTGCTGGCGATTCCGGTGGTGAGTGCGGAGAAGAAGCTGCTGGGGGTGGTGGAGGTGTCGCTGTACACGGAGGAGGTGTTTGACCTGGCGCACAACCAGCAATTGAACGAGGTGTTCCAGTTGATCGGGTTGCGGCTGGAGCAGCAGAAGCATGGGTCGGCGTGGAAGGGGTTCCGGGCGCGGATGCCATGGCTTTTGAGCAACATCACGGGGGGGCTGATATGTGCGGCGCTGGGTGCGTTTTTCGAGGGGACGGTGCGGCAGGTGGTGATCATCGCGCTGTTTATTCCGCTGATATTGACGCTGGCGGAATCGGTGAGCGTGCAGTCGATGACGCTGGCGATCGAGGAGGCGATGCATAAAGGGAAGACTCGCGGCGTGTTCATGCGCGAGCTTGTGACCGCCATCATGCTCGGGGTGTGCAGCGGGGTGGTGGTGGGGCTGGTGAGCTTGTTCTGGCGGGACCGGGTGGCGGCGACGGTGACGATTGCGGTGTCGGTGATGCTGGTGATGGTGATCGCGGCGACGCTGGGGCGGGTGGTTCCGGCGCTGATACACCGGTTGAAGCTGAACCCGCGGATTGCGTCGGGGCCGATCACGCTGGCGGTGGTGGATGTGGTGGCGATCACGGTGTATTTGTCGGCGGCGACGGTGATGTTGAATAGTGAATAGTGAATAGTGAATGGTGAATGGGGGCGGGTGCGGATCTTGTGAGGGTTGGTTTGAGGAGGTGCGGTGATGGTGTCGAGGCAACGTCTGGGGGTAGCGGTGGTGGTGATGCTGGTGTTGGCTGCGGGGCGGGTATCAGGGGTAAGTCAGTGGACGACGCTTGAGCCGGGGAATTTGGGAAAGCAGGAGATGGCGACGTTCACGGTTGAGGCGAAGCGGGTGGATGACGTGGTGCGGTACCAGGTGACGGTGGAGGCGAAGAAGGGCCGGGCGCTGTCGGAAATTCTGGCGGGGGCGTTGTCGGTGATGGATGGGAAGAAGGTGGTGGTGCAGTGCGAAGTGCAGGGCGGGCGGACGGCGGCCGGCGTGGTGTACGCGTTTGAGGTCGGGGCGAAGTATACGGAGGGGTCGGTGTTTACGTTTGGCAACATGGCGGGCACGAAGGAGCACCCGGCGCCGGCGGGGGATTTTTATACGATTGCGCTGAAGGATTTTCCGGGGAAGTGAAGGGGGAATTGGCTTGCAGAACGGTGGCGATGAGGACGGGGTCGCTGCGGAGGAGAAGGGCCGATGGGATGCGGTACACTTTGGCGTGAGACGAGAGCGGGTGGCGAACGACTCTCGCAAGGAGGAGCGCGATGGCGTTGGCGATTGGGGTGGATTATTTGGCGATGGAGGCGGAGGTGGCGGGGGAGATTCCCAAGGGGGAGGGGTGGCAGTATGAGCCGAAGTGGGATGGGTTTCGGTGTCTGGCGTTTCGGGAGGGGGGGGAGGTGGCGCTGGTGTCGAAATCGGGGCAGCGGCTGGAGCGGTATTTTCCGGAGATGGTGGCGGCGCTGTTGGGGGTGAAGGCGAAGCAGTTTGTGGTGGATGGGGAGTTGATCATTGCCGACAAGCAGCGGCTCGATTTTGATGCGCTGCTGCAGCGGATTCATCCGGCGGCGAGCCGGGTGAAGAAGTTGTCGGCGGAGACACCGGCGACGTATGTGGTGTTTGATCTGCTGGTGGATGAGCGCGGGCGGGATTTGACGGGGAAGGTGTTGCGGGAGCGGCGGGCGGCGCTGGAGAAATTTGCGGGGAGGTTTTTTGCGGAGGGAGGACGGGTGCGGTTGTCGCCGGCGACGGGGAAATTTGCGGAGGCGAAGCGGTGGTTTCAGCGGATGCTGGGGCCGCTGGATGGGGTGATCGCCAAGCGCGTGGATGCGGTGTATGCGAGCGGGGAGCGGAGCGGGGCGATGGTGAAGATCAAGAATCATCGGACGGCGGATTGTGTGGTGGGCGGGTTTCGGTATGGGACGAAAACGAAAGAGGTGGGGTCGCTGTTGCTTGGGTTGTATAACGAGAGGGGGTTGCTGGATCATGTGGGGTTTACGTCGGGGTTTGCGGGGATTGATAAGCGGGAATTGACGCGGAAGTTGGAGGGGCTGATCGGCGGCAAGGGGTTTACGGGGGCGGCGCCGGGCGGGCCGAGCCGGTGGAGCAAGGGGGGCCGGAGTGCGGAGTGGAAGCCGCTGGAGCCGGTGCTGGTGGTGGAGGTGGAGTACGATCATTTCAGCGGGCGGCGGTTTCGGCATGGGACGCGGCTGTTGCGGTTCCGGCCGGAGAAG
>JBEHXY010000328.1:0-4783 GCA_048498455.1 Planctomycetota bacterium
TCCGGACCCTCGTCGTCGTCCTCATCCGCGATCGGCGTGGCTTCGACTTTGACCGCCTCCACCGTCTTCTGATTTTCCTTTGCAGATTCCGCAGCCGCCACGTCCGGCGCCGCCATCAGGTCCGCCAGCGTGCCCGTGGCCGCTTCCGCTTCCGGCTTTTCCGCAACTTCCTTCTTCTTCCGCCCGTTCACCTTCGGCTCGCTCCTGGCTGCCGAGAGGTTCCGCGCCTTGGGCGACCAGCTCAAAATGCCTTTGATCCCGCCCGCCGCGCCAGCCGCGGCGCCGGCCAGTTGCTCCGTGGGCAACCGTTTGCCCAGCCACAACAGGCGGGCCGGCAAAGCCAGCACGAACTCGTCCGCCGCCAGCAATGCCCCGACGACAAACCCGAATCCCAGGAACATCCACGCCACCACGCCGAACTTCAGCCGCAGGAACGTCCCGATGGAAATCCCCAGCATGCCGCCCGCGCCTTCCCCGAACGGCCCCGGTCCGCCCAGCAAGTTGAAAAACGTGCTCATGCAGGCGATCAGCAGGGCCCCGCCGATGATTCGCAGCGGCAACTGCGTCACCTCGTCCCCCTTGCTCCAGATCACCATGCCGATCCCGAGCAGGACGATTCCCACGAAAATCCCGGGTCCGATGCGCTGCATCGACAGGTACGCCAGGTGGGCTCCCACGCTGCCGCACCAGTTCTGCACCGCGCCGCCGCTGAAGTTCACCAGCATGTGCGAGGGCGGATCCGATGCCGAGAAGCTCACGCAGGACAACGTGAACAGGATGAACAACACCCACACGAACATCATCAGGATGATGCGGGCGATCAACGGCTTGTTCGACTTGTTTTCTTTTCGCGCTGCCATGCTGCTCCTAAGACTCCATTCGCCCCGCGCCCCCAGCCTACGTTTTTCCACACGCCAAAGTCATGCCCCCGTACTCCCGAATCCGCCGCACCCGCGGCCGCTCTCGGGCAACTCATCCATCTCGACCCACTCCCCCTTTTCCACTTTCGCGATCACCATCTGGGCGATGCGCATCCCGCGGGTGATGGTGATCGGCTCAGGCCCCAGGTTCACCAGCAGCACCTTGACCTCGCCGCGATAGTCCGCGTCGATGGTGCCCGGGGAGTTCGGCATGGACAGGCCATACTTGAGGGCCATGCCCGATCGGGGGCGCACCTGTGCTTCAAAGCCCTCCGGCAGCATCATCGAAAACCCGCAAGGGCAGGCGATGCGCTCCATGGGACTGAGGATGATCGGGGCATCCTCGGGGACTGCCGCCAGCAGATCCATGCCCGCCGCGTGCGCCGTCTGATACGCCGGAAGGGCCAGCCCGCGGCCATGCGGCAGCCAGCTCACCCCCATCTTTATCGGCACTGCCATAGCAAAACCTCTACTCGCAAATTCCTGCAAAATCGCCCGCCGAGCTGCGACACAACTCGTGCAGCATCGGTGCTTTACCTGCGCGCTGGTGGGACCTCCCCCAGGCGCCCGCGCCGCCGCCGGGCTTCACCAGTCCAGCGTTCCCAGCCACGACTTCTTCAATGCGACGATTTCTTCCTTCATCACCGCTTCCCCTTTGATGCCACGAACCGCCAGCACCCCGCCCTCGGTCACGCGCCCGATCACCCCGAACCGGATGCCGGCCGTCTTGAGCATCCGCGCCACCGCATCAAACCGCTCCGGCAGAATCTCCAGCAGGTAGCGCGACGCCGACTCGGCGAACAGCAGCGTCACATCATCGGTGACGTCCGCGTTCACCGGCGCGCCGCTCAGGTCCACCTCCGCGCCCAGCCCGCCGGCGAACAACATCTCCGCCAGGGCCACCGACAGGCCGCCCTCCGAGCAATCGTGCGCCGCCGCCACCGCTCCCTCACGAATCAGCGAAGCGACCGCCCGCGCCGTCGCGGGCCCGATCTTCAGGTCCACCACCGGGACGCTCGCGCCCACTTCCTGGTTGAGCGCGTAGTAATGCGACCCGCCCAGCTCGCGCCGCGTTTCCCCGACGATCAGCAGCAGGTTCCCCGCCTTCTTCGCATCCATCGTGACCACGCGCTCGACGTCCTCGAGCACGCTGATCGCGCTGATCAGGAGCGTGTAGGGGATCGCGATCCGCTCGCCCTTTTCCCCGATGAACTCGTTGGACAGCGAATCCTTTCCGGAGACAAACGGCGTCCCGTAGGCCATCGCCCCGTCGTAGCAGGCCTGGCACGCCTTCACCAGCGCGCCGAGATGCTGCGGGTCGGTGCACTTGGGCCAGCAGAAATTGTCGAGAATCGCGACCCGTTCCGGATCGGCGCCGATGCACACCAGGTTGCGCACCGCTTCATCAATGGCGTTGAGGGCCATCTGGTAGGGATCGATATCGCCGAAACGTGGCTGGCAGCCATTGGCCAGGGCCACCGCCTTCTTGGATGCGAGCACGGGCCGCACCACGCTGGCATCGCCGGGACCATCTTTCGCAGGGCCGACGAGCGGTTTGACGACCGTGCCGCCCTGGACCTCGTGGTCGTACTGCCGGATGACCCAGTGCTTGCTGGCGATGGTCGGCATGGCGAGCAGTTCGTGCAGCACGCCGCCGAGTTCCCGTCGAGCGGCCACGTGCGGCTCGCGCACCGACGGCCGCGTCCAGAGGGCCTTGCGCACCGGCTTGGGGATGCCATCATGAATGAACTTCATGTCCATCCGCCCCACGACGTGGGCCTCGCCGCCGGCCGCATATTCCAGCGTCAGCTTGCCGGTGCCATCGAACACGCCGATGTCGGTCCCTTCGACATTTTCCGCCGCGCACAAGGCCAGCAGCGTCTGCACCTGTTCCGGGGGAACGGCGAGGACCATGCGTTCCTGGGCCTCGGAAATCCAGATTTCCGCATAGGAAAGCCCCTCATATTTCAGGGGCACCTTGTGCAGCGTCACCCGCGCGCCGGTCTCCTCGCCCATTTCTCCGATGGCGCTGGAGAGTCCGCCCGCGCCGCAATCGGTGATCGCCCGGAACAGCGGTCCGCCCTCGTGATCGCGCGCCTGCAGAATGACATCGAGCATCTTCTTTTCGGTGATCGCGTTGCCGATCTGCACGGCGTGCGAGAATTCATCGGCGTGCGTGGCCGTCACCACATCCGAGGAAAACGTCGCCCCATGAATGCCATCGCGGCCCGTGCGCCCGCCCAGGAGGACGATGTGATCGCCCGGCTGCGCCTTGCCCTTCTCGGCAAACTTGCGCGGCATCACGCCGACGGTTCCGCAGAACACCAGCGGGTTGCCGATGTAGCGCTCGTGAAAGAAGAGGGCTCCGTTGACCGTCGGAATGCCCATGCGGTTGCCATAATCGCGCACGCCGGCGACGACGCGCTGCATCGTTCGCCGCGGATGGATCGCGCCCGGCGGCACCGCCGCGGCATTAGTTTCCGGATCGGCGAAGCAGAAAATATCGGTGTTGGCGATCGGCTTGGCGCCCAGGCCCGTACCCATCACGTCGCGGATGCAGCCGCCGATGCCCGTCGCCGCCCCGCCGTAAGGCTCGATCGCCGACGGCCGGTTGTGCGTCTCGACCTTCATGCACACCGCGTGCTCATCATCAAAGGCGATCACGCCGGCGTTGTCCTTGAACACGCTCAGCGTCCAGTCCCTGGCCAGGTCCATCGTCGCCTTGAAGACCGTCTGCTTGACCAGGTTGTCGATGATCACCGGCTCGCCCTGCGACCCTTCCACGAACTCCACCCGCGCCTTGAGCGTCTTGTGCACGCAGTGCTCGCTCCACGTCTGGGCAAGGGTTTCCAGCTCGGCATCCGTCGGCTCGCGCACCAATTCTCGAAAATAGGCCTGGATCGCCTGCATTTCGCGAATGTCGAGGAACAGATGCCCCCGCCGCGAAAGCTCCATCAGCCCCTCATCGCCGAGCTCGCGGATGCCCACGTGCCGCAGCTCGAACTGGTAGGCGTGCCCCCGGGGGAACTCCGCCGGCGTGAACGCTTCGAAGTGCCCGGTTTCGATGGACTCGTTCACCAGCAGCCGTTTGGCGATCAACCCCAGCATGTCCTCGTGCACGTGGCCGACCAGCGTGTACTTGCGACCGGTCCGCACCTGCACCGTTCCCGCCGGCAGGCCGAGCAGGTCGGCAATCGCCATTTCGCAGCTGGCCGCGACGGGATCCATCACCCCGGGCTTCAAATGCACTTCGATCGCCCGCGCGCCCTCCGCCGCATGCGACGGTTCCGGCCCGACGCCATAGGTCTCGGTCACCGGGTCGATCAGCACTTCCCGCGCGATGCGTTCGACGGCTTCGCGCGTCAGCAGCGACTCATCGCCCTGCAGCAGGAACACCCGCGACGTCCGCACGTCGGCCACTTCGCCGAATCCCAGCTCCCGGATTTCACTGAGGACCCCTGCCCCGCTCGGATCATCCCCCGCCTGCACCGCCCGAACCTCAACCCGATAGACCGCCATATGCGCCACACCCATGCAAGCAAAAATGAAGACTGTCCGGAAAGCCCTTGATCATACACCTTCGCCCCAAAACCGTCGCCCCACCCGACCAACAAACAGGCCCGGCGCCTCCCTCCCGCGGTGGGGGGGTGAAGAACTTTCCGCATTACTGGTGAGTGGGTGTTTCCGCGGCCCGGGAAGGTTATCCGCGCGCTCCCGCCCCTTCGCCGATCTCCCACTCCATCCGCTCGACGGTGGGATCGCGGTGGCGCTGAAACTGCTGCGTGAACATGTCGTGGTAAACGCCGCGGCGCTCGAGCAGTTCATCGTGCGTTCCCTGCTCGACGACCTTGCCATCCACCAGC
>JBEHXY010000329.1:0-4780 GCA_048498455.1 Planctomycetota bacterium
GGAGCAGTGTGCGGCGGTGGGGGCGGCGGTGGACATGCTGCAGATACCGGCGTTTTTGTGCCGGCAGACGGATCTGCTGGTGGCGGCGGCGAAGACGGGCAAGGCGGTGAACGTGAAGAAGGGGCAGTTCATGGCGCCCTGGGAGATGGGCAACGCGGTGGAAAAGGTGAAGAAGGCGGGGAACGACAAGGTGATCTTGACGGAGCGGGGGACGTTTTTCGGATACAACCGGCTGGTGAACGACATGACGGGGATTCCGCAGATGCAGGGGCTGGGCGGGGGGACGCCGGTGCTGATGGATGCGACGCATTCGACGCAGTTGCCGGGAGGATTGGGCACCGCGACGGGCGGGCAGCCGGAGTATGTGCCGCTGCTCGCGCGGGCGGCGACGGCATCGGGGGTGGACGGCCTCTTTATCGAGGTGCATCCGGAGCCGGCGAAGAGCCCGTCGGATGCCGCGACGATTCTGGCGCTGAAGGATTTGCCGGGGGTGCTGGAGGAGTGCCTGGCGATTCGGGCGATTGTGCGGCGGGGGTGAGTCGACTTTCAGTATCAAGGGGCGAAGGGCCACGACGATGAAGGGAGAGGGGCGGCGGATGGAGGGGCTGCGGGGATTGTGGGTGATGGATGTACGTCGGGGTGTTGATGGTGGCGGCGGTGGCGGGGCTGGCGGGGTTCTTGATTTCGCTGCGCACCGGGCGGTGGGCGGCGGGGCTGGGCTGTTTGCTGGTGATGTCCGCGGCGCTCAAGGGGGTGTCGGGATCGCATGCGTATTTGAGTCATTGGGATGAGCGGTACCACGCGCTGGTGGCGAAGCGGGTGATGGGGCATCCGCTGGAGCCGACGCTGTATGAGCCGGGCGTGGTGGAGGTGAATCCGTCGGACTGGGCGCGGACGGACGTGTGGCTGCACAAGCCGCCGCTGACGTTGTGGGTGCTGGCGGCGAGCATGTGGGCCGCGGGGGTGAATGTGTTTGCGTTGCGGCTGCCGAGCCTGGTGCTGTCGACGGCGGCGATCGGCCTGACGTACTGGATCGGGAAGCAGCTGTACGGGCCGCGGGTGGGGCTGATGGCGGCGTGGTTTCATGCGGTGACCGGGGTACTGGTGGCGCAGGCGGCGGGCCGTTTTTCGACGGATCACGTGGACACGCTGTTCTTCTTTTTGATGGAGCTGGGGGTGGCGCTGGGGTTGTGGCACAGCCGCAAGCCGACGTGGGGCCGGGCGCTGGCGGTGGGGGTGGTGCTGGGGCTGGCGCTGTTGACCAAGTGGTATCCGGCGTTGCTGATGGTGGCGGTGTGGGGGTTGTGGTTGAAGCGGGAGCAGTGGAAGCGGGCGCTGCCGCAGATGGCCGCGGCCGTGGCGGTGGGGGGGGCGATGTTCTGGTGGTGGCGTGCGTGGACGCACAGCCAGTGGCCGGTGGTGGCAAGGTGGGAGGAAACGTACAACTCGCGGCATTTTCTCGAGGTGTTGGAGGGGCACAAGGGGCCGTGGTATGCGCACCTGGCGAACATCGGGAACTTTTTTTCACCGGTGGCCTACGTGCCGCTGGTGGCGTTTGCGATCGCGTTGTTTCGGAAGGACCGGCCGGCGGGAAGCTGGGCGCTGGCGGCGTGGTTCCTGCTGCCGTACGGGTTGTACACGGTGGCGGCGACGAAGATGGGGGGCTATGTGCTGCCCGCGGCGCCGATGATTTTCCTGGTTTCAGCGATCTTCTGGTGGTGGCTGTATGAGCGGCCGGCGGCGGGGGCCTGGCGGGTGTGGAAGGGAGTGGCGTTGGTGCTGCTGATGGCGGCTCCGGTCATTCCGCTGGTGCACCGGGTGATGCCGGAGAAGGAGCGGCCGGAGCGTGACCGGTACACGGCGGAGATTGCGAAGCTGCCGGAGCGGTTGGGCCCGGGGCGTGCGATGCTGTTTAATGCGCGGGCGTACATCGAGATCATGTTTTTCACGCCTTATGTCGCCCTGGACCGGATGCCGACGGCGGCGGATGTGAAGCGGGCGCGGGAGGGCGGGTACCGCGTGGTGCTGGTGGACGACGGGACCGGCGTTGCGCGAGCCGCGGGTGTGGACGAGGTGGTGAAGATGCCGCCGGCACCGGGGGAGTGAGGGGCGCGGGGTGCGGGGAAGGATTCGGTTGGCGGGAAGGGGGGGCTTGTTGCCGGGCGGGCGCGGGACGAAGATGGGGGAGCGCATTTACTTCAAAGGAGCGAGCATGACGACGGAACAGACAGCGGGCGAGACTCCGCGTCCGGCGGGCGGATCGAAAAAAGGCGGCATGGGGAAGTGGGTGTTGCGCGTGGTGCTGGGGCTGGTGGTGCTGGTGATCGTGGTGCTGGTGATCGTTTATTTTTCGATCGACGGGATCATCAAGAGCAAGGTGGTGGCGGCCTCGAAGGGATCGACGGGGCAGGAGACGGCGCTGGATTCGGCGCATCTGCAACTGGGCGGGGTGCTGACGCTGAGCGGGCTGTCGATCCACAACCCGGAGGGGTTCAACGGGGGGGAATTCGTGGTGGCGCCCAAGACGGTGATCACGGTGCAGCCGTCGAGTTTGATGAGCGACACGGTGCAGGTGGACACGATCGACATTGATGGTTTGACGTTGACGCTGCAACAGGAGGGGCTGAAAAACAATCTTGGCGAGATCCTGGCGTACACCCAGAAGCAGTCGGCGGACGCGGGCGGGAAGACCGGCAGCGGGGAGGCGGGCAAGAGCAAGCAATTGGCGATCGGCAAGGTGCGACTGACGAATGTGAAGGTCGTGGCGAGCGGCTTTGGCGTCAACCAGACGCTGGACCTGGGGACGATCGAGATGGACCATCCGACCAATCCGGATGGGCGGCTGATGAAGGTGGCGGATCTGCTGGCGAAGATCCTGGAGCGGGTGGCAACGCAGGTGGCGGCGAATCCGCAGATGCCCGAGGCGCTCAAGAAGAACTTGGGGGAGGTGACCAAGTTCATTCCGCAGGCGGGCGATTTGCTGAAGAATCCCGGCGCGGCGGCGACGCAGTTGAAGGGGATTGGGGATTTGCTCAAGAAGAAGTGAGGGGACGAGAAACACGAAGCAGGAAGCAAGAATTAAGATGGGCGGCGCTGGGTGCACCTGCACTTCTTGCTACTTGATTCTTGAGTCTTCGTCCTCACAAACAATTCACGACGAAGACGGCCGCGAGGACGAAGGCGAAGCCGACGGCGTATTGCCATTTGAAGGGTTCACCCAGGTAGGTGACGGAGAAGACGGCGAAGACAACGAGGGTGATGGCTTCCTGGAGGATTTTGAGTTGTGCGGCGGAGATGCCGCCGACGTGACCGATGCGGTTGGCGGGGACCTGGAAGCAGTACTCGAAGAAGGCGATGCCCCAGGAGGCGAGGATGACGATCCAGAGGGCGGTCTTTTCAAATTTGAGGTGGCCGTACCAGGCGAAGGTCATGAAGGTGTTGGAGATGACCAGGAGGGCGGTGGTGATGAGGTAGGTTTTGAGCATGATCTCCCCGGGTGCGTGAGTGGGACGCGGGGAGGGTAGGGGCGGGCCCCGGGAGAATCAAGAAGGCGCCACGAAGTAGCAGGAAGCGCGGTGAGCGGCTTCCTGCTTGCATTCAGCGGTCGTGGAGGCTTATTACCGGCCGGCGGGGGAGGGGGTGGGAGCGGTCACGGGAATCTTGAAGAGCGTGGTGCAGTTGGAGCACTTGACGTTTTTGCCGCGGGCCGTCTCCGGAACGACGAGGATGGAGCGGCACTTGAGGTTGGGGCACATGATGCGAAGGTTCTTGGCAGGGGTCATGGTGTCTCCAGAAGATCGAAGGAGCGGCGCGGCGCCGTGGTCTGGAGGAAACTATCGGGCGGCGCTGGGTCCGAGTTTAGGAGGGGGGGCAGGAATTGCGCGGGGGCGTTCGCGGGCGGCGACAGGCGCGGGTGTGAATGGCCATGAAAGATACAAAAGACACGAAAAAGAGGGGGAGATGGCGGGCGGCGGAAGGGGGCGCGCGGCGGCGGAGGTGCAGTAGAATGGGGGAGGACCTTTTTGAGGTGGTTATGGCGCGAGAGATGCGGCTGGTGCGGGAGACTCCGTGGGTGAAGGAGTGGGAGACGGAGTGGGGGACGTACATTGATTCGAAGTTGCGGTGGCTGGGGGTGGAGCCGTCGGCGGAGGCGTTTCTGGCGGCGTGGAAGGGGGCGAGCGGGCCGGAGAAGTTTGATCTGGAGGCGGCGTTTGAGTTTTATCCCTACGAGCTGGAGGAGGATATTGAGCGGATTTTGACCTACATCGCGGAGGAGGATGAGGGGCGGGCGCGGCGGATGGCGCAGAAGCTGTTCCGGCCGGAGTCGCAGTTGAGCGCGGAGCAGCAGCGGTTTTTGTCGGCGCTGGGCGAGCACCTGCAACGGACGGGGACGCCAATGCGGCTGGTGGGGGAGAACCGCTGGTTTGCGGCCTATGCGAACGATGCGGGATTTCACATTGATTCGCGGATCGATTCGCCATTTGAAGCGCCGACGGATGAGCAGCTCGATGCACAAATTGAGACGAGCTTGAGCCTGGCCTATCGGCGGATTTTGCAGACGGTGAAGGTGAACAAGTGGTTGCTGGATCCGCCGCCGGGGGCGGGGGCGTTTCCGGGGCTGTGAGGGGGGAAGAAGTAAGAATCAAGAAGCAAGAAGTTGGAAGTTGGAATGAAGAAGAGGGTGGGGGTTATCTTGTCGCGGCTCTGGGCGGGGTGGGTTGGGCGGTGGGGGTGACGTCGGGGGTCTTGCCGGCGGTGACGGCGGTGAGGACTTTTTCAA
>JBEHXY010000330.1:0-4778 GCA_048498455.1 Planctomycetota bacterium
GTTGGATCGGGCGTACTTTGCGGCGGCGGTGGCGTGTCCTTTCCTGGAGGAGGGCGCGTGTTTGATTCACAGCGAGCGGCCGCTGGCGTGCCGGGAATTTTTGGTAACCAGCGACGCGCGGCACTGTGCGGACCCGGGCGGTGGGGGGGTGATGCAACTGGAGATGGGGGCGAAGGTGAGCGTGGCGCTGGCGGAGGCGGAAGGCGGGTGGGTGCCGCTGGTGCTGGCGCGGGAATTCGCCACGGGGTATCGGGAGAAAAGAAATATCTCGCCAGCGGCCGAGTTGAAGGAGATACTCGGGCGGCTCTGATGGAGGAAGACATGCGGAAAGTGCTTGCGGCGGCGGTGGTGGGGCTGGCGGTGGCGGGGTGTTCGACAGCGGGTGGCGGCGGCGAGCGGGCGCGTGTGAGCGGCGGGGGGCAGCGGCAGGAGAAGGTGTTTGATGGCGGGTGGCAGTTTCACCTGGGGGATGTGCCGGGGGCGGAGGCGGCGGGGTTTGATGCGGCGGCGTGGCGGAAGCTGGATCTGCCGCACGATTGGAGCATCGAGGGGCCGTTCGATGGGAAGTGGGCGAGCGGGCAGGCGTATCTGCCGGGCGGCGTGGGGTGGTATCGCAAGACGTTTGATGTGGGCGCGGTGCCGGCGGGTGAGCGGGTGATGCTGCGGTTTGACGGGGTGTATGACAAGAGCCGGGTGTGGGTGAATGGGCAGGAGGTGGGCGGGCGGCCGTTTGGGTATGCCACGTTCTGGCTGGACATCACGCCCTATGTGCGGGCGACGGGGAATGTGGTGGCGGTGCGGGTGGATCATTCGGAGTTCGCCGATTCGCGGTGGTACACGGGGTCGGGCATTTTCCGGCACGTGTTTCTGCTGAAAGAGCCGGCCCTGCACATGGAGGAGAATGGCGGGGTGTTTGTGTGGACGGAAGGGGGAAAGTTCCGGACGACGGTGCGGGTGCGCAACGACACCGGGGCGGATGCGGAGATGGTGGTGGTCAACAGCGTGCGCGACAGCAGCGGGCGGGAGATCGCGCGGACGGAGCAGGCGGGCGGCGTGAAGCAGGGGACGATGCGGGAGCTGACGGCGGATGGGGACGCGCGGTCGCCGGAGCGGTGGTCGGTGGCGCATCCGGTGATGTATTCGCTGCGGACGGAGGTGAAGGTGGGGGGCAGGGTGATCGATGCGGTGACGACGCCGTTTGGGTTCCGGGATGTGAAGTTCACGCCGGACAAGGGGCTGTTTGTGAATGGGGAGAGCGTGAAGATGAAGGGGGTGTGCCTGCACGAGGATGCGGGGGTGCTGGGGGCGGCGGTGCCGGTCGAGGTATGGGAGCGGCGGCTGCGGACGCTGAAGGAGCTGGGCTGCAACGCGATTCGGACGAGCCACAATCCGCCTTCGCCGGAATTCCTGGATTTGTGCGACCGGCTGGGGTTCCTGGTGATGGATGAGGCGTTTGATGAATGGGACAAGGGGAAGAAAAAGTGGGTGGACGGATGGAACGGGACGAAGTTTTCGACCGATGGGTATCACGAAATGTTTGAGGCGTGGGCGGATCGCGACCTGCGCGACATGGTGCGGCGGGACCGGAACCATCCGAGCGTGATTCTGTGGAGCATCGGCAACGAGATCGATTATCCGAACGATCCTTATCCGCCCAACGATCCGCACCTGCTCGGGGTGGCGCAGCGGCTGGTGGAGGATGTGCGCGCGGTGGACACGACGCGGCCGGTGACGGCGGCGTGCGCGGCGATCCGCACCAACCTGTTTTTCCCGGCGCTGGACATCGTGGGATACAACTACCAGGAGCAGTTGTATGCGGAGGATCATGCGAAAGATCCGGCGCGGATCATCTACGGCAGCGAGAACAAACATGACGCCGGGGCGTGGGCGGCGGTGCGCGACAACGATTTTATTTCGGGGCAATTCCTGTGGACGGGGATTGATTACCTCGGCGAGGCACGGGCGTTTCCGAATCACACGTCGGTGTCGGGGGTGTTGAACGAAGCGGGGTTCCCCAATGCGCGGGCCGGGGCGCGGGCGCAGATGTGGGGCGGGAAGGCGATGGCCCCGGCAGTTCGGGGTGCAGCGACTCGGCTGGAGGTGAAGGTGTATCCGACGACGCTGGGGCCGGGCGTTGGGAAGCATGTGGCCCAGGTGGAGGTGGCGGCGGTGGACGCGCAGGGGGCGGTGGTCGTCGATGCGCGGCAGATCACCGTGCACGTGAGCGGGGCGGGGCGGTTTTTGGGGATTGAAAATGGCGATCCCAATGACGCGGGGGATTACCGTGCGACGACCCGAGCGCTGCGCGGAGGGCGGGCCGTGGTCTATGTCGAGCAGACGGGAAATGTGGAGGTGCGTGTCGAAGGGCAGGGGATCGGGGCGGCTGAGGTGAAACTCAGTGGACACGATTCTCTTGGAAAAGTCGGGGGGTAAGGCGGGGCGATCCCTGGCGGCAGTCCGACGAGGATCGCGGTGGCATGGCGTTTGTGGTGGGTAGGGGAAGGGAGCGCTTAGATGGCCATTCCGTCAGAGAAGAACCTGCGGCGGCTGAAGATTCGGCACGTCACGACCTACCGGTATGACCGGCCGGTGACGAAGTCGATTCATCGGCTGCACCTGCGACCGATCCATGACTGGAAACAATCGGTGGACTCGTACCAATTGACGATCGAGCCGGGGCCGGAGGGGGGGCAGGTTACGGAATTTGAGGATGTGTTCGGGAATTTTGCGGCGCGGTTTGAGATGTTGCGGCCCTTCACGGAACTGCGGATCTCGGCGGAATCGCAGGTGGATGTGCTGGATGTGGATCCGTATGAGCTGACGCGGCAGACTGCGGTGCGTCCGACGTTTCCGGTGGCGTGGATGCCGTGGGAACTCAAGATGCTGCAGCCCTACTTGACGCCGCAGGAGCTTCCGGACACGCAGCTGACGGAACTGTATGAGTATGCGCAGGGGTTTGTGAAGCGAAACAGCGGCGACCTGCTGGAGACGCTGTTCGACATGAACCTGACGTTTTTCCGGGAGTATGCGTATGCGCCGGGAACGACGAACCTGGCGACGACGGCGTTCGATGTGTACGTGAATCGCCGGGGCGTGTGCCAGGATTTCTCGAACCTGTTTATCGCGCTGGCGCGGCTGCTGATGGTGCCCGCGCGGTATGTGTGTGGGTATTTGTACACGGGGAACACGGGGGAATCGCGGGCGGCGAGCGATGCGACCCATGCCTGGGTGCAGTTGTACATTCCCAACGTGGGGTGGAAGGGTTTTGATCCGACGAACGGGGTACTGCCGTACCTGGACCATGTGCGGGTGGGCTATGGGCGGAACTATCGGGATGTGGCGCCGGTGACGGGGACGCTGTACACCCCGGCGGTCGAGACGATGCATGTGGATGTGGAGGTGGAGGCAGCGGGGGATGGAGCGCGGGCAGCGGACGGTGGGGTGGCGTTGGGGTGTGCTTCTTGAAAACTCAAAACGCAAAACTCAAAACGGAAAAACTTCCCGGCACGGGCGGCATTGGGAACCGGGTGGGTGGGCGCGGGGAGGCATGGGTGGTGGTGGGATAGGGGTGTGGGAGTTGGTGAGGATGTGCGATGGGGGAGGGGCGGGTATAGTGGGGGTGGCGGAACTCTTGGAAAAGATGGAAACGAGGACCTAAGCTGTCGCGCGCTTTTTTTGGCGTGTGGCGGTGGTGGGTGTTCTTTGGAGTTTTTCTGGTATGGCGATCCGCGTTGCGCTGAATCATGTATCGCATTATCGGTTTGATCGGGAAGTGGGGTTGTCGCCGCACGTGGTGCGGTTGCGGCCGGCGCCGCATGCGCGGACGCCGATCCATGCGTACTCGCTGAAGGTGTCGCCCAAGACGCACTTCTTGAACTGGCAGCAGGATCCGTACGGGAATTACCTGGCGCGGCTGGTGTTTCCGGAGAAGGCGAAGGAGTTGCGCATCGAGGTAGACCTGGTTGCCGAGATGACGGTGATCAACCCGTTCGATTTTTTCGTGGAGCCGAGCGCGGCGACGTATCCGTTTGTGTATGAGCCGGTGTTGAAGCGGGAGTTGACGCCGTACCTGGAAGCGAAGCCGCATGGACCGCTGCTCTCCAAGCTGCTCAAGGAGGTGCGAAAAGAGGGGGCGGTGACGATTGATTACCTGGTGGAGATCAACCAGGCGGTGCATCGGGCGATCAAATACAACATTCGGATGGAGCCGGGGGTGCAGACGCCGGAGGAGACGCTGGGCGGGGCGTGCGGGAGCTGCCGCGATTTTGCGTGGCTGCTGGTGAACCTGCTGCGGCATTTGGGGTTGGCGGCGCGGTTTGTGTCGGGGTATCTGATCCAGCTGGTGGCGGATGTGAAGTGCTTGGATGGGCCGAGCGGGACGGAAAAGGACTTTACGGATCTGCATGCGTGGGCGGAGGTGTATCTGCCAGGCGCGGGCTGGGTGGGGATGGACGCGACGAGCGGGTTGTTCACCGGGGAGGGGCATATTCCGCTGGCGTGCACGGCGGAGCCGATTTCGGCGGCGCCGATCACGGGGGCAACGGACAAGTGTGAAGTCGAGTTTGATTTCAGCATGACGGTGAAGCGGATTTATGAAGATCCGCGGGTGACCAAGCCTTACACGGAGGAGCAGTGGCGGGAGATCGCGGCGCTGGGGCATGAGGTGGATGCGCGCCTGAAGGCGGGAGATGTGCGGCTGACGATGGGCGGGGAGCCGACGTTTGTGAGCATTGACGACATGGAGGGGGCGGAGTGGAACACGGCGGCGATGGGGCCGA
>JBEHXY010000331.1:0-4726 GCA_048498455.1 Planctomycetota bacterium
GCCGCGATCGCCGCCCTCGTGCTCATTGCCCGTCAGCAGGCCGGCAATGCCGCCGAAGCACACACGCATCTTCGCTCCACCCGCCGCGGCGTCCGCTTCGCCCGCCACCAGCACGCTCTCATTCAATCCCTGGCAGGTTCAATCGGAACCCATCGGCCGTAGGCACGGGCACATCCTTGAACTCAAACGGAATCGTGCGCGTGCCCACCTTCGCCGTCGCCGCCAGAACCGTCGCCTTCAGCGGCAACTTGATCGGCCCCGCTGTCACGTTCGCCGAAACCTGCCCATCCGCCTGCCCCTCCCACAACGCGGTTCCCGACGCATCCTCAACCCGTATGGACACAGGGACATTCATATAGCGCTCTCGTGGGCCCTCTCCCACCTGCACATTCACCACCCACTTCCCGCCGCCCCTGTCCACCGCCCAGATCCGCCACGCCCGCCCGCCCGCCATCACGGGATCGATTTCCTTCCACGTCACTTCCCGCACCACCACCCGCTCCATCTCCAGCGCCTCGAGCACCTTCATCTTCCCGCTGATGGTCACCTTCCGCCCCGCGCCCGCCGGCGCCGGAAAAGTCATCATCGTGTTCAACTCCGGCATCGCCGACTCCACCAGCGCCAACCCGGGGCTTCGCCGCCGCATCCGCCGCGTGCAGCACCTTCCCCTGGTCATCGACCACCTTCAGAATCTCCGGCATCCCGCAGCGCACCAGCCGCAGCCGCGGATCGCCCCGGAATCCATATTCCAGCTTGATCATCGGTCGCGCATATTCCGCCGCGTCCATGGGCCCCGTGTGTATCGCCAACCCCGCCCCCTGCGCCATCCCCACATAAAACAGATAATCCCCCGCCACCGTCTCCGTCCACCCGCCCTGGATGTGACCAAACACCCCCGCCTGTTTCTCACCGGCTCCCAGCACCACCCTCCCCTGGTAATTGACCACGTGCACCCCCGCCTGCTTTTCAAGCTCCGTGAACAGCTCCCACAGCGGCCGTTCCTCCGCCTTGAGCGTCCACGGCCCACCCTTGGGCCCGCCCGGCCACGCTGTCCACGCCACACCTGTCGCCTTGCTCAACGCCCCCGCCACTTCCTCGATCCGCGCATCCTTCACCTCCAGCGACACCAGCGGCGGACGCACGAACATCTCCAGTTCCAGCCCCTCCAGCCGCTGCTGCAGCCGCGCCTTGACCTCCGCATCCGTGGCACTCGCCGCCAGCGCGCGCAGCGCCGAGACATCGCGCCACGTCGCCTTCTCCAGCGACCGCTGCGCCGCTTCCCGCTCCGCATACACAGGGCTCGACAGCCCTTTCATCACCCCCGCCCAGCGCACCGCTGGCTGCGTCGCCTGCCCGCGCGCCGCCCCCGCCATCACCAGCACCGCCGCCGCCGCAACCCGCATCCGCATCGCCGCCTCCTCGTTTCCCGCGTATCAGGGCCAAACCTTCTCCGGCACCGGCACATCCTTAATTTCGAACTTCACCACGTCGTCCGCGCTTTCCTTGACCGCGATGATCTCCGCGTGCAGCGGCTTTTTCACCGCCCCCGGTTTCACGCGCACGCTCACCTGCCGATCCACCGCCCCTTGCCACACCACCTTCCCCGCGGCATCGATCACCTTCACCGCCATCGGCACAAACGTCAGCGGCACCCCCGCTCCCGGCCGCTGCTCGGTCACGTTGATGACCCAGCCTTCATCCCGCAGCGGATCGATCGCCCACATCTGCCATGTCCGCCCGCCCGCCGCCACCGGCTCGCTGGCCTGCGTGGTCAGCTCCGCGATCCCCAGCTTTTCCACGGCCGTCGCCCGCCGCACCGTCATCTGCCCGGTGATCGTCAGCTTCTTGCCCATGCCCTCTGCCTCCGGAAATCCCAGCGCCGTGTTCACCTCCGGCATCGCTAGCCCGCCACCAATCCAGTTCGGCCGCGGCGGCGGTTCGGCGGAGTGCAGCACCTTTCCGTTCTCATCCACGACCGACAAAATATCGGGGATCGCGCAGCGCACCAGCCGCATCCGCGGATCGCCGCGCATCCCATATTCCAGCTTCACCGTCGGCCCCACCACCTGCCCCGCGGGATGCAGCCCCACCGGCCCGCCATGCCCGATGCCCACGTAAAACAGAAAATCTCCCGCCGCCACATCCGTCCATCCGCCGTCGATCGGGCCAATCCCGCCCGGCATCATCGGCCCGGCCTGCAGCAGCACCCGACCCTCCGAATTCTGCACGTGCACGGCCGCCTGCTTTTCCAGGTCGACGAACACTTCCCACAAGGGCCGGTCGACGGCGTTGATCGTCCAGGCGTGCGCCCGCGGCGCGCCGCTGATCCACGCGGTCCATTCCACGCCCGTCGCCGCCGACAACCCCGCCGCCAGCTCGCTGATGTCCGCCTCCTTCACCGCCAGCGACACCGGCGGCGGACCCACCAGCACCTGCAGTTCCAGCGCATCGAGTCGCTTCTCGAGGCGCGTCTTGACCTCTGCGTCCGCCGCCGTTTTCGCCAGCGCCCGCAGCACGCCGACGTCGCGCAGCGTCGCCGCCTCCAGCGACTTCTGCGCCGCCTCGCGCTCGGCGAAGGTTTCACTGGAAAGCGCGCGGATCACCCCCGCCCAGCGCTCTCCCGGTTCCGTCGCCGGCACGGCCGCCTGCCCGCGCCCCGCCCCCGCCATCACCAGCACCGCCGCCGCAACCTGCATCCGCATCGCCGCCTCCCTGTTCTCGCTTCCTCTTCAGACGCCTCGCCCCGCGCAAAGTTCCGCCCCGCGCCGCCTTCCTATTTCTGCGGCGCCGCCCCGCCCTTCACCGGCACCGCCACCTGGTGGATCTCAAACTTCACCACCTCGTCCCGGCTCTCCCTGGCCACCAGGATGTCCGCGACCAGCGGCCCTTTCACCGCGCCCGGCTGCACCCGCACCGCCATCTGCCGGTCCAGCGCACCCTCCCACACCACCTTTCCCAGCGTATCCACCACCCGCACCGCCAGCGGCACCGACTGCGCTGGCATCCCCCCCGAACGCCGTTCGATCACGTTCAACGCCCAGCCATCCCGCGCCAGATCTTGCGCCCAGAATTGCCACGTCCTGCCCCCCACCACCACCGCCTTGCCCTGCTTGTTGGTGAAATCCCGCACCTCCACCCGCTCGATCGCCGTCGCCCGCCGCACCGGCACCCAGCCGGTGATCGTCACCTTCCCGCCGATCGCCGGCGAGTCTGCAAACAGCACCGTCGTGTCCATCTCGCTCGTCGCCGCCCCGCCGCCCGTCATCCAGTCATCGCGCCACTTCCCCGCGTACAACGTCGCTCCCCGATCGTCCACCACCGAATCGATCTGCGGCACACCGCACCACACCAGCCGCAGGCGCGGGTCCCCGCGCACCCCGCAGGCCACCTTCACCCGCGGCTCCTCCCCGCGCACCACCCCCGCATACATCAGAAAATCCCCCGCCGCCGCTTCCTTCCACTCCGCCTCCAACGGACCCACCCCGCCCCGCGCCCGCCGCCCCGCCGCCACTACCTCCTTCCCCGCCGACTCCTGCAGATGCAGCGGCGACTGGTTCTCCAGCGCGAGGAACACCTCCCACAACGGCCGCTCTGCCGCCTTCATCGTCCACGCACCGTCCGGCTTGCCCGAGTCCTCGGCCACCCAGGCCACCCCCGTTCCCGCCGAAAGCGCGCCCGCCACATCCTGGATCCCCGCCCTTTGCACCTCCAGCGTCACCGCCGGTGGATGGGTCAGCCACTCGAGTTCCACCGCGTCCAGGCGCTTCTGCAGGCGCGCCTTCACCTCGGGATCGCTGGCGCCTTTCATCAAGCCGCGCAAGGTTTCCAGGTCGCGCCACGTCGCGCCTTCAAGCGACTTCTGCGCCGCTTCCCGTTCCGCAAACGCCTCACTCTGGAGCCCGCGCAGCACCGCTTCCCACCGCGTCCCGGCGGCCGGCGCCGTTGCCGGCACTTGCCCCCATGCCATTCCCGCCGACAGCATCCCGGCCACCGCCGCCCCGAGCGTCACGCCCACGTGCCACCGCATCCGCCATCCTCCGCGCAATCCGCCTCCACCTCCGCCTCGTGGACGTCGCCCCACCTCCCACGGTTGCCGATCAACCCGCCCCGTCACCGCCCGGTTTTCCGCGCATAAAAAAAGGGCCGCCCGAATTCCTTCGGCGCAGCCCCGTTTTACTTCTTGCTTCTTACTTCCGGAATTTACCCGATTTCGGCCTTGAGGTCGCGCTTCTGGCTCTTGCGCATCCGGCGGCGGCGCTTCTCGCTGGGCTTCTCGTAATAGCTGACCCGCTTCATGTCCTTGATAAGCCCTTCTTTTTCGCAGAGCTTCTTGAAGCGACGCAGCATCTGGTCGACCGTTTCATTCCCGCGGGATTTCACCTTGATCATGTTCCACTGCCTCTTGGTTGCCTGCCAGTTGTTCCGAAGCCTTCCAACAGCCCCGGCGAACGGCCCCTGCGGGCCTGTTTGGGGCCTCCGGGGAATCTCGTAGTATACCGATTCGCAAGCCGTAAGCAACACCCCCCACGCCCTTGAAATCCGCACAAAATCGCCCCTCCCGGGCGTGCAAGTCGCGCTCCCCCCGGCTATCTTTACGGTAGCACATGGCATTTCCCGTCCCTGGACTCCTGCGGACCGCCCCATATCCCCCCTCCCGGCGGAGTTTCCCGCAATATCCCGAGACGGTGGTCGTTTTCCTGAGGGTGCTCATGGACGCACGCGCCAT
>JBEHXY010000332.1:0-4723 GCA_048498455.1 Planctomycetota bacterium
CCACACGCAGCAAAAACCCTTGGCCACCTCTGGACACCTCCGCCAACCCCAAAACCCACAACCACTTACAACAATCGCAAAATGGTCACCTGTCCAAACAACTTGGACACCTGGCCACCCTCACGCCCGCTCCATGTGGAACCCCTTCACCGCCGTCCCCACCGCCGCGCTCACCATCCCCACCTCGCACACCTCCCCCAGCATCACCTCGCATACCGCCAGTCCATCCGCGCCGGGTCTGGCCGCCGTCCCCGCCAGCTCCACGCCCGCCGCATGCGCAAACGCCAGCCGCACCTCCCCCGCCCCTTCCAGCTGCATCCGCGCCACATACCGCCCCGGCTCGAACGGTCCCGCAAACACATGCCGCAACATCATTCCCGCCTCCGGAAACGCCCCCTCCTCGTCTTCCGCCACCGCCACCCTCCGCAAAATGTCCATCTCCCACGCCGACGACTTGCGATTCAAAAAATCCATCACGTTCACCCCCGCACGTTTCAAACGCGACCGCGCGCTTATCTCCGTCATCACCGCCAGCAGCGCCGACAGCCGCGCCGCCTGTCGCCGCTGCCCCACCACCTCCGTATACACGCGCCCATACTTGTCCACGAGCGCGTCATAAGCCCCCTGCAATTCTTTTATCCTTACCCGCCCCACCCGCTGCTGCGCCCACTCGTTCACCAGCTTCTCCGCCGCCGCCGCCCGGTCCCGCGCAGCCACCGACGCATCCCGCCCGCGCAGCGCCGCCAGCCCCTGCAACTCCTCATACAACCCCATCGCCTCCGGACTCAAATCCGCCACCACCGCCTCCCGCCAGCTCCCCGCCTCCTCCTTCACCATCACCTCCGGATCAAACAGATTCTCCGCCGGCACCGCCAGCTCCAGCCCGAACTTCCCATTCACCGCCCGCACAAACGCCCCCGCATCCGCCGTCGCTCCGTCATTGCTCACCACCAGCGACTGCTCCGGATGCTTCCGCACAAACTCCACCACCCGCCGGTTGTACGCCGTCCACAAGTCAATCGCCCGCCGCGGCTTCTCCAGGATCGGCTTGTCCGTCGCCCGCCGAAACAGCGAATCCGCCACCTCCCACGGCTCCCGGTACATGAACACAAACCGCGCCCCGGGCATCACGCTCCGCCAGTATTCCAGGAACAGCGTCGACCGCGGATCCTTCCAGCCCCACGCCTTCTGCCCGCTCGCCGCAAACCCCGCCGCCTTCGCCGCCGCCAACCGCCGCCCCTGCTCCGCCACCTCCGGCGCCACCTCCAGCGGCCACACGTCCGTCCACCCCGTCTCATTCAATCCCAGCTTGACCAGGGCCTCCCGATGCACCTCCAGAAAGTCCATATCCTCGAAATGGCCCTTCACGTTCCCGCGGTCCGCCGGATACATCCGCTCCCCCATCGCCACCCCCGCCGCCTGCAACACCGACGCCGCGAAGCTCGTCCCCGACCGATGCATCCCCGCGAGAATCACCGGCATCGCCCCCGCACCCACCACCCCGCCCGCGCCAACTCCGCTCACCGCTTCGCTCACGTCACGCTCTCCGTTGCTGGTTCCTCTTTCTCAACGCCCGCCCGCACCTCCACCGTCGGCTTCATCCCGAGGTCCAGCGCCCCCGTCGCCAGGGTCGCCCCTTCCGCCTGCACCCGGAACATCGCCGCATCCACCACGCGGTGCAGAAAAATCTCCGCCCCCTCCACCTCCGCCATCACCCCGGCGTTCAGAAAATAAATGCCCGCCTGGAGCGCACACGTGAACCCGAACCGCACCGTCACCACCGACTTCCCCGCCACTTCGGGGATGCGCCCATCCAGCAGGTGCGACACCGCCCCGCCCAGTTCAAATCCCCCCACCGTTTTGATCAGCATCCCGAAGCGCACCCGCTGGGCTGGGCTCTCGAACCGCACGTCGTACCGGTACACGTACGGCCGCCCGCGCTTCATCATGTTCACCGGCGATCCGTCCGGCCGCTCCAGCCGCGCCCCTTCGATCCGCGCCCCGAGCGACGGATACGCCAGCGTCGACTGCGGCTTCATGTTGGGATCGAACATATCCCCATCCCCCTCCTGCACCGTCGTTGATTCGTGCACCTCTTCACGCACCTGCTCCGACGCCCCGCGCCGGATGTCCGCCCGCAGCTCCTCGAGCTTTTCCTGCGGGCTGAAAATCAGCCGATGGTACTGGCTCACCACGCGCTTCGGTTCTCCGGCCAGCAGCTTGTCGCCCGAGTCCAGGAGCAGCGCATGATCGCACAACTCGATGATCTGGTGCCCCGCATGCGAGACGAAGAGCACCGTGCAGCCGCGCTCCTGCAGCATCTTGATCCGGGCGAAACATTTCCGCTGAAAGGCCTCATCCCCCACCGCCAGCGCTTCATCGACGATCAGGATGTCCGGGTCCAGCGCGATCGTGACGGCAAAGGCCAGCCGCACCTTCATGCCCGACGAATAGGTCTTCACCGGCTGATCGAGGAAATCCCCGATGGCCGCGAAATCCACGATTTGGTCAAATTTCGCTTCGATAAATTTCCGCCCGCAGCCCTGGATCTGCCCCTGGAAAAAGACGTTTTCGCGCCCCGTGAAGTCGGGATGAAAGCCCGACCCCAGCTCCAGCAGCGCCGCCACCCGCCCCATCACCCGCACGTCCCCTGCCGTCGCCTGCAGCGTGCCGGCGATCACCTGCAGCATCGTGCTTTTGCCCGACCCGTTCCGCCCCACGATCCCCCACGTCTCCCCGCGCCCGATCGCCAGGTCGATTCCCCGCAGTGCCCAGAACTCCTGCCCGCTCCACTTGCTCTCGCCGTTGCCAACCCGGCCCAGTCCCAGCATCGCGCCGATCATCGCCCGCCGGCTGCCAAACCGCCGAAAGACCTTCGTCACCCCCTTCAATTCAATCACCGGTTCACTCATAGCCTCCACATCCTACCCGCCCCCGCCGCGCAACTCACGCCCGCGGCCACCCCTCAGCCCGGCTATCGTCTTTCCGTTTTTCGCCTTTCACCGCCCCTCAATCCTTCTTGTCCCCATACATGCAGAGGTCGATCACCACGCAGGCGGCGAGGATGGTCACGTCGTCTTCGCCTTCGGCGACGTCGATGCCGTAGGTGTCGGTCCAGGAGAAGAAGGCCTTGGAAATGCGGGCCACCTGCTGGCCGCCGCGCATGAAGGCGTATTCGCGGTTCCAGAAGTCGCCTTCGGCTTCGTAGTCGTCGGGGCCGGGGACATCGACGCTGAAGCGGGCCTTGAAGAAGGTGAAGAGTTCTTTCTTCACCACCGCGAAGAGTTCGCCGCCGCGGTAGATTTCGTAGGTCGGTCCCCAGGACATCAGCTTCTGCTGGATGAAGGCGACCTCGCCGCCGCCGACGTGCCGCATGCTGAGCTTGTCGCCCCAGGAGAAGGCCCGGCCATCGACGAAAAAGATGTCGCGGCCGGCTTCATCCTTGATGGAGTAATCATCGCCGAGCGCCAGCCAGGCCTGCTTCATCTGGTATCGCATGTCGTCTTCTCCGGATGGAAACGCGCCCACGCTACCACGCCCGCGGCCGCTTCCCTACGAAAAAATAGGGTTGGGGAATTCCTTTGCCCGCCGGCGCAGCGAGCAGGACAATTGGGGCAGGCTTGATGGGGACCTTCGCATGACGCTGACGCCGCAGCAACCCGCGCCGTTGATGCTCGACCTGGCGCCGCCGGCCCGCAGTCCGGTGCGTTTTCTGCCGGTGATCCTGGCGGGGCTGCTGACCACGGGCGTGGCGCTCGCGGGGGTTTATGCGCTGGATCGCTTCTCCGACACCAACGTGATGGGCTGGTATGCCAACGGGTTCCTGCCAATCGGCGCGCTGCTGGTGGGTTTCGTCGCGTCGGTGGGTTACGGGATTGCCTCGTGGCGGACGGGACTGAAGATCCGCTGGAGCCTGCTGTTGGCGATCCTGGCCCTGCAGCTTATCGCCTATTTTGTGGCGCAGTACATCGTGTTTGTCATGCAGGGGCCGCTGGTCGAGATCAGGACCGGGCGGGTCATCGGGTTCTGGAAGTATTACGACCTGATCACGGTGAACATGACGTGGCAGGACTCGATGCATCCGGATCGGCCGGCGGATCCGCTGGGGTCGACGGGCTACTGGCTGCGATTCGGGGAGATCGTGGGATTTCTGTGCGGCACGCTGATCGGCCCGGCGCTGCTGTTCAAGGTGCCCTACTGCGAACTGTGCCAGCGGTACATGAAGCGGCAGCGGCTGATCACGTTGCCGGCGAGCCCGGGCGCGTTCGCCAGCGTGGCGGTGCTGCAGACACCGGAGGAGGCGCTGGACAGCGGCGCTGCCCAGTCCAAAGCGCTCGCGGCGCTGGCCGCGGCGGGGGATGTGGCGGGGTTCGTCGGGCAGGTGACGCCCCTGTTTGCCGACGAGCGGCAGGCGTCGAAGGGGCTGCGGCGGATCACGTTGCGGCTGGACCACTGCAAGCAGTGCCACAATGGCGTCGTACGGCGGATTCTGACGACGGGAAAGGGCAAGAAGGAAACGAACGTGATGCTCGATTCCACCACGGTCTCGTCGACCTTTGTGAATGACCTGCTGGCGACGCCGGCTTACGTGCATCGCAAGAGATAGCGAGGGACAGAGCGGGCCGCGGGGCGGCGATCAGAGCTCAGCGAACTGCATGTCGTCGACGCGCACGGTGCCGGCGGGCTCGGCGATGTTGGCGTAGCCCTCCATGCCGGCGGCGGT